>JBIKZP010000339.1:0-3584 GCA_044354655.1 Rhodoferax sp.
GCATGGCGGCCAGCCCCCACAGTCGGCGCCTGTTGGGCGATGCGTTTGTGACCGGGTTTTGCGCCGTCAAGGCGGTGGAATTTGAGAGTTACCAGCAGGAAATCAGCGCCTGGGAGCGGCGCTTTTTGTTGCCGCAGGTGTGAGCCCTGCGCTTACAAAGTGCCGGTGCGCTTGAAGCGCTCGGTGGCGGCCACCAGAGCCGCGCGGGTGCCGGGCTCCGAGGCGGCGTGGCCGGCGTCTTCCACCATTTCAAAGCTTGCTTGCGGCCACGCCTGGTGCAGGCGCCAGGCGGAGACCGGCGGGCACACCACGTCATAGCGGCCTTGAACAATGACCGCCGGCAAATGGCGAATGCGCTCGACGTTGCGGATCAACTGGTCTTCACTGAAAAAGGCCTGGTGACGAAAATAATGCGCCTCCAGCCGGCCTACGCCCAGCGCCACCGCGTCCGCGCCAAAGGCATCGGCCTCCTCCGGGTGCGGCAGCAGGTGCAGGCAACTGCCTTCGTAACGGCTCCAACAGCGCGCCGCCGCCAGGCTGATGGCCGGGTCTTCGTTGAACAGGCGTGCGCTGTAGGCGCTCAGCAGGTCGCCGCGTTCGGCCTCGGGAATGTCGGCGACGAAGGCGTCGTGCGCTTGCGGGAAGAAGTGGCCCATGCCATACAAGAACCAGTCAATTTCTGGCGCTGTGCAGAGAAAAATGCCGCGCAGTACAAAGCCGGTGCAACGCTCTGGGTGGGCCTGGCCGTAAGCCAATGCCAGGGTAGAACCCCAGGAGCCGCCAAACACCAGCCAGCGCTCGATACCCATCAGTTCGCGCAAGCGCTCAATGTCGGCCAGCAGGTGCGCGGTGGTGTTGTCGCGCACCTCGCCCAGGGGGGTGGACTGGCCGGCGCCGCGTTGGTCAAACAGCACGATGCGGTAATACGCCGGGTCAAAAAATTGCCGGTGGCTGGGCGACAGGCCCGAGCCCGGCCCGCCGTGCAAAAACAGCACCGCCACGCCCTCGGGGTTGCCGCATTCTTCCCAGTACAGCGTGTGCAAGGCGTCCACGGGCAGGTGGCCGCTGCGGTAGGGTTCTAGTGGCGGGAACAGTGGGTAGTCGGCTTGGGCTTGGGTCATGGTGTGTGTTGGCAGGGCGTGAAGGGACTTGGCACGCCAATGTAGCGCCAATGTGCAAAAGGTGGAAAGAAAAGCCAGATGAAAAGTGAAACGTGAGACCCGGCCCGATAGCGTCTATCAATCAATTAGCCAAAACCAATTGGCTTTGTTAATAGTCTTTGTCTACTATTCGTCTTGTGCTGATTAGAAACCTCTATCAGTGAATTGTTCAACCCCCAGGAGTTTCCTCATGACCGCAACCAACCGCCCCGAGATCAAAACCATGGCCAACCTCGAAGCCGCCTTTGCCGGCGAATCGATGGCCCACATCAAATACCGTTACTTTGCCAAACTGGCGCGTGAGATGGGCGACGAAGAAACCGCCCAAACCTTTGAAGCCACCGCCGACCAGGAGGTGATGCACGCCTTTGGCCACCTCGATTTGTTGTACCCCAAGGCCAGCATGACGCCGGCCAAGGCGCTGCAAATTGCCATTGACGGCGAAACCTACGAGTACACCGAGATGTACCCCGGCTTCCGTCAAACCGCCGAGCGTGAAGGCAACGCGGCGGCCGTGGCCGAAATGGACGAACAGATTGAAGAGTCCAAAGTGCACGCCGCAGCGTTCAAGACAACGCTTGAAAAAGCCCAGAAACGTTTTGCTGCTTTGGCCAAGGTGGAAGAGCGTCACGCCAAGCATTACCAGGCGCAGCTCGACAAGGTCAACGCTGGTAGCGCGGCTTAAAACTCGTCCCCGTAGTATTCTGATTATTGATTTACCCCACTAGGAACACGTTATGAAAACCTACCTTTGCATCGTTTGCGGCTTTATTTATGACGAGGCCGCCGGCCACACGGAAGACGGCATTGCGCCCGGCACCTTGTGGGCGGACGTGCCCGAGTCTTGGGCTTGCCCGGACTGCGGTGTCGCCAAAGCCGACTTTGAAATGGTCGAAATCTGATCGCCTTGACTCATAACCGCCCACGCTCCCTATGACGCACCCTCTCCTCATCATTGGCGCCGGCTTGGCCGGGTGGACCACAGCCCGCGAGTTTCGCAAGCTTGACACCCAGACCCCCATCTTGCTGGTGACCGCCGACAGCGGCGACTTCTACGCCAAGCCGTCGCTCTCCAATGCGCTGGTGCAAAAGCGCGGTCCGGCTCAGCTGGTCAGCACGCTGGCCGCCAAGATGAGTGAGTCGCTGCAGGTGACGCTGCTGGCCCACACCCGGGTGACCGCCCTTCACCCGTTGACGCGCAGCATCAGCACCAGCCAAGGTGATTTCTCATACAGCCAACTGGTGCTGGCCACAGGCGCGCAGCCCATTCGCGTGCCGGTGGCGGGCGATGCGGCCACGCAGGTGCTGTCGATCAACTCGCTGGACGACTTTGCGGTGTTTCACGCCCGCCTCACCCAGCCCAAGCCTGATGGCACACCCGTGCGGGTCTTGATCATGGGTGCAGGTCTGATTGGCTGCGAGTTTGCCAACGATCTGGCGGCCAGCGGCTACGCCGTCACGGTGGTGGACCCGGCAGCAGCGCCGATCGCGGCTTTGTTGCCACCGGACGCTTCCCACCAGTTGCGTGAAGCCTTGGGAGCGCTGGGGGTGAACTGGCATTGGGGCGCGACAGTGAAAGCCGTTCACCACGCCAGCCCAGACGCCGGTGTCGCCTTGCAGGTTGAGCTGTCCACCGGGCTGCAGGTGCCCGCCGACCTGGTGCTCAGCGCCATTGGTTTACGCGCCGACACCCAGCTTGCGCAAGCCGCGGGGCTGGTGTGTGAGCGCGGCGTGCAGGTGGACGCCTGCCTGCAAACCAGTGCGCCACATATCTTCAGCTTGGGCGACAGCGCGCAGTACGGGCCGGGGCGTTGGGATGCAGAAACCGTACCCGGGACGCTGCCACGTCAGGCTACCGGGGGGCGCACGCTGCCGTATGTCATGCCCATCATGAGTGCGGCCAAAGCGTTGGCGGCCACGCTGGCCGGGCAGCGCACCGAGGTGGCGTTTGGGCTGATGCCGGTGGCCATCAAAACCCCGGTGCTGCCGATTGTGGTGGCACCCCCGGCGCCAGCTACGCCCGGACAGTGGCTTCACGCAGAGCCCGGGCTGTGGCAATTCAATGATGCGCAGGGCCTGCGCCGTGGCTTTGTGCTGACGGGTGCGCAAACCCCACGCCGTGGCGAGCAGTCCAAGCTGGTGGTGGCCTGAGTTCTTAACGCGGCCTCACGGTCAAGCGCTGAGCCAACTCTTTTTGTGCGCTTAAGCGGACACGCAGGCGTACACCAGATTGCGAAACAGTTGGCGGTAGTAGGCGCGTTGGTTGGGCGCCTGAATCAAGAGCATGGCGAACAGGTTGTTGGTCGGGTCTACAAAGAAGCTGGTGCCGGCCATGCCGCTCCAGTAGTAGGTGCCCACCGGGCCGGGCACCGGGGTTTGTCCGCGCGCGGTACGCACGGCAAAGCCCAGGCCAAAACCTTCGCC
>JBIKZP010000028.1:0-11027 GCA_044354655.1 Rhodoferax sp.
ACGGGTTGTCCAGCGCCGCATTGTGCGTGGCGGACAAGCCCCAGCGGCTGCTGTCACGCAGGCGGTCAGAGGGCATGAGATTGAACTGTGCCTGCCCTGAATA
This sequence comes from Rhodoferax sp., assembly GCA_044354655.1. Lineage (GTDB taxonomy): Bacteria > Pseudomonadota > Gammaproteobacteria > Burkholderiales > Burkholderiaceae_C > Rhodoferax. The sequence goes on from JBIKZP010000028.1 coordinate 104, forward strand.
ATCGGCCTCTAGGTAGCGAAACTGGCTGGCCAGGTTGACCCCGCGCTTGGTCATCAGCGTGGGTGTCAGGGTGGCATCCCGGTTCGGGGCAATGTTCCAGTAGTACGGAATGCCCAGCATGGTGCCGTTGACGTTGTCCACGCTGGGCGTGGGCGGCATGAAGCCCGACTTGCGTTGGTCGCTCAGCGGAAAACTCACAAAGGGCAGCGGCAACAGCGGCAGTTCCTTGAAGCTCAGCACCACATTTTCGGCCGTGCCTACGTTCTCGTCGTTGTCCAGGGTCAGGGTGGCCGCTCGCAGAATCCAGTCCGGCATCCAGCTCGGCCCGGGCAGGCGCCGGCAGGTGGTGTAGGTGGCCATGGTGATCACCGTGCGCTGCTCGTCAATAAAGGTCACGCGCTCGGCACTGCCGTGGGCCTGGTTTTTGTAAAAAAAGTAGCGCGGCTCCTGAAAAAACCCCTCAAAGGTATCGAGTTTGAGCTGCAGCAAGGGGCCTTCATACACATTGCCCGCGCGGTTCACCCGCACATGGCCCGTCGCCTGCCCCAGGTCTTGCGCCTGGTCGTAATCGAGTTGGTCGGCCTTGATCACCAGGTCGCCGCGGCGCAGCACCGCCTGCCCTTGCACCTGGGTTTCCAGGTCAGGCCGACCGCGCAGCAAGTCACCCGTGATAAAGGTCGGCTGCACCTTGCGCACAGAGGGTGCTATTTGCTCTTGCAGCTGCGGGCTGCTTTTGAGCTGCAGCGGTGGGGTTTCAAGCAGGCTGGCTGGCAGTTCCTGCGCACCCAGCGCCAGGGGTTGCAGCACCAGCAGCGCCACCGCCCACGCCACGGCGCGCACCGCATGGGGGTGCGCCTGGCGGGTCAAGGGTTGCAGCAGGGGGCGCATGGGGCTAGGGCTGGGTCGGCGGGCAAAACGGAAAAACAGAAAAAGACGAGGATACGGAATACGGGCTTGGCAAATGGGCCTGCAGGTGCGGCTTTGTAGAATGGATTATCCATGAGCCACACCCCTACTCCCGAACCCCTTCCGGGCCTTGCCCCCATCTGGGCCGATGCCCAGCGCGAAGCCGATTTCCATGCCTGGCTGGCCGGACTGGCTTCAAGCCAGGGCGTGCGCGCCAACACCGTGCGCAGCGCCTCGGCCGATGCCAGTTTTCGCCGCTACTTTCGGGTGGATGCCCAGCTACCCGACGGCCTGCACAGCCGCATCATCATGGACGCGCCGCCGGACAAAGAAAACTCCTTGCCCTTTGTTCAAGTGGCGCGCCTGATGGCCGATGCCCAGTTGCGTGTGCCCGAGGTGCTGGACTGGGACGCTGCGCACGGCTTCATGCTGCTGAGCGACCTGGGCGCCCACACCATGATGCAGGTCATCCAGCGCGAAGACCCGCAAGCCAACCTGGGGCTTTATCTGCAAGCGGTGGACGCGCTGATTAACTGGCAAAAAGCCTCGCGCCCCGGCGTGCTGCCACCCTATGACAGCGCCCTGCTCAAGCGCGAGCTCGAACTGTTTCCCGAATGGTATTTACACCGTCACCGGGGCGTGGCCGTGCAAGGAGAAGCGGGGGGCGAGGTGCGCCGCACCCTCGACGAAGCCTTTGCCTGCATCATCGAGCACAACCTGGCCTGGCCCAGCGTTTACGTGCACCGCGATTTCATGCCGCGTAATTTGATGGTGGCCACTTCGCCCGGCACCGCCCTGGGCGTGCTCGACTTCCAGGACGCGGTTTACGGCCCCATCACCTACGACATCGCCAGCCTGATGCGCGACGCCTTTTTGAGCTGGGACGAAGACTTCTGCCTGGACATCACCATCCGTTACTGGGACAAGGCGCGTCAGGCCGGTTTGCCGGTGGGCGACGACTTTGGCGAGTTTTACAAAGGCGTGGAGTGGATGGGCTTGCAGCGCCACTTGAAGGTGGCCGGCATCTTTGCCCGCTTGACCTTGCGCGATGGCAAACCGCAGTACCTGGCCGACACGCCGCGCTTCATCACCTACATTCGCGCCACCTGCAGCCGCTACCGCGAGCTGCGCCCTCTGCTGCGCCTGATCGACAAAGTCGAAGGCACCGAACCCGGCCTGAGCCTGGCCTACCCCATGCTCACGCCGCGCACCGGTGGGGGCGGTGCGGGCAGCGCCTGACCATGGCGCGCTTTTATTGCCCCTTGCCGCTGGCCCCAGGCCTGGTACTGGACCTGCCGCCTACGGCCGCGCGCCACGTGCAAGTGCTGCGCCTGCAACCGGGGGGTCTCATCACCTTGTTCAACGGCGAAGGTGGCGAGTTTGTTGCCGAGGTTGAGCACATGGGCCGCAGCGATGTGCGCGTGCGCGTGCAAGAACACCACGCCGTCGAGCGCGAGGCGCCCCGCGCCGTGCACCTGGCCATGGGCATGCCAGCCAACGACCGGATGGACTGGCTGGTAGAAAAAGCCGCCGAACTCGGTGTGGCCAGCATTCAACCCCTGATGACCGAGCGCAGCGTGCTGCGCCTGACGGGTGAGCGGGCCGAGAAAAAAGTCGCCCATTGGCAAAGCGTGGCAGTGGCGGCTTGCGAGCAGTGCGGCGGCAACCGGGTGCCGCAGGTGCATGCGGTGATGGGTTATGGCGCCTGGCTCAAAGCGCGTGCTCAGCAACCGGTCTCGGGCGGGGCGGACGTGGCGTTGTTGCTGTCGCTGCACGCCAGTACCCGCAGTTTGCCTGTCGCTCTGGCACTCGCTGCGCCTGAAGCCAGCCTGACCTTTTTATCCGGCCCCGAAGGTGGGCTCAGTGCGGCCGAAGAAGGCCTGGCGCTGGCCGGAGGCTTTAGTGCAGTCACCCTGGGGCCACGCGTGCTAAGGTCGGAGACCGCCGCGCTGGCTGCACTGGCCGCCCTGACGGCCCTGGCCACCGCTTAAAAACCTGGACCCCGCATGAACCGTCACCTCTGGCTGCTGGCCCTTTGCCAAGGCTTGTTTCTCACCAACAACGTCACCTTCATTGCCATCAACGGCCTGGTGGGCCTGAGCTTGGCGCCGCTGGGCTGGATGGCCACCTTGCCGATCATGGGCTACGTGGTCGGTGGCGCTCTGTCCACCGGGCTGGTGGCCAAAACGCAGACCCGCTTTGGCCGCAAGACCTCGTTTCAACTCGGCCTGCTGGTGGCAATGCTGTCAGCCCTGCTGTGTGCTTATGCCGTGGTGGATAAAAATTTCTGGTTGCTGGTTGCCGCCACCGTGGTGGCCGGTTATTACAACGCCAACGCCAACCTTTACCGTTTTGCCGCTGCCGAACTGACCGAGCCGGCCTGGCGTGAAAAAGCCGTTTCCCTGGTGATGGCCGGCGGCCTGATTGGCGCCGTGGTGGGCCCCAACCTGGCGCAACAAACCCGCAGCCTGACCACCGTGCCCTTTGCCGGCGCCTACCTGGCACTGGCCGGCGTGGCCGTGCTGGCCATGGTGCTCTTGTCCTTCATTCAATTTGCACCGCCACCGGCCAAAAAAGCCGGCGCTGGCGGGCGCCCCTTGCGCGAGATCGTGCGTCAACCCGTCTTCATCGTGGCGGCCATGTCGGGTGCGCTGGGTTATGGCGTGATGAGCCTGTTGATGTCCGCCACCCCCATTGCCATGCAGCAGTGCAACTTGCCGTTTTCTGATACTGCGTTGGTGCTGGAGTGGCATGTGATCGGTATGTTTGCGCCCGGCTTTTTTACCGGCCACCTGATCAAGCGCTTTGGCACCCTGCCCGTCATGGGCGCAGGCGTGGTGCTCAATCTGGCCAGCATTGGGGTGGCGCTCAGCGGCGTAGAAACGCAGCAGTTTGCGATTGCGCTGTTTATGCTGGGCGTAGGCTGGAACTTCTTGTTCACCGGCAGCACCACGCTGTCCCTGCAAACCTACACGCCCGAGGAAAAAGACCAGGCCCAGGGCGCCTTGAACTTTTGCGTCTTTGTCATGATGGCGTTCACCTCGTTTGCCTCCGGCCTGCTGGTTACCACCAGTGGCTGGATGCTGCTCAACTACGGCTCACTCTTTCCGGTGGCGCTCACGGCTGCCTCGCTGGTGTGGTTGGCACGCCAGCAGCGCGCGGCCGCCCGCTTAGAAGCGGTGGTCTAGCCAGTCTTTCAGCGCTGCAAACACCGGCGCGGGCTGTGGCTCGTTGAAGATCTCGTGGTACAGCGCCTCAAAGCAATGGCTGCTCACCACCTGCGTCGGCGCAGCGGCGGCAAACGCCCGGCTGCCGGCCGGGTTCACCAGTTTGTCGGCGCCGGCGTACAGCAGCAAGGTCGGTACCGTCCACCCCGACGCCATGGCCACGGTGGCGGGTGCTGCCTGTGCCATAAAACGCGCCAGCCGGGCCGAGATGCGGTCATGCACCAAGCGGTCGCTCTGGTAGGCGCTGACCACCGCCGGGTCGTGTGAAATCATGCGCGCGTCCAGCCCATTGCCGACGCGCAAATTGGGCGCCAGCTTGGGCAGCGTGGCCATCAGCAACTTCTGCACCGCAGACAGCCCCAGGTCCAGCGCCGGCGACGACAGCACCAGCGCCTGTACCGGGCGCAGGCCCAGCGCCACAAAGCGCGCGGCCACCAAGCCCCCCATGCTGTGGCCCAACACCAGCAAGGGCGTGTTCGGGCTCATGCGGGCGCGGGTGTGGTCCACCATGTCGGCCAGGTCGTCGAGCAGCCGCTCGTCCGAGGTCAGTCCACCGCGCGGCCCACCGGACGCGCCATGGCCGTATTGGTCGTAGGCGCGCACCGCAAAGCCCCAATCATTGAGCTGGCGCGCCACGTGGGCGTATCGGCCCATGTGCTCGCCCAGCCCGTGCACCAGCAACACCACACCGCGCACCCGCGCTTGTGGCGCAAGCGGCCAGTCCAGTGCCGCTATCTTTTCACCATCACGGGCCACAAAAGACAGGGAGACCGGCAAGCTGGGCAAGGTGGTCATGGTCGGGCCTTTCAGGCGGCTGAAGCAGCAGAGGCACTGGCGATATCGGCGTTATCGGCGCTCTGGGATGCAGCCATTTGCGCCATCACCTGCGCCACCGCGGCGGTCAGTTTTTTGGCGTAGGGCACATGCAGGAACTCGTTGGGGCCGTGGGCATTGCTTTTAGGCCCCAGCACGCCGCAAACCATCATTTGCGCCTTGGGAAAGCCCTTAGACAACATGCTCATCAAAGGAATGGTGCCGCCCTGGCCAATGTAGCCGCAGGGCGCGCCAAACTGCGCCTGCGAGGCGGCGTTCAGCGCCTGCTCAAACCAGGGCGCGGTGCTGGGCGCGTTCCAGCCGGTGGCGCCGCCTGAGCTCTCAAACGTCACACGTGCCTGGTAGGGCGCGTTGTCTTCCAGCAAGGCTTTGAGTTCCTGTACGGCGGTGGGCGCGTCCACCAGCGGGGGCAGGCGCAGGCTGATCTTGAAGGCGGTGTAAGGGCGCAGCACATTGCCGGCGTTCTTGAAGTCCGGAAAGCCCTCAGCCCCTGTCACGCTCAGTGTGGGGGTCCAGGTGCGGTTGAGCAGCGCTTGCAGCGGGTCGGTGGTGGTGGGCAGGGCAAAGGCGGTGGCGCCGTCGCAGTCGTAATGCGCCCAGGGAAAGCGTTTGTACACCTCCTCGCCCAAAATCGCAGCCGTGGCCTGCGCCTGCGCCAGCCGGTCGGCCGGTACTTCGCAGTGGAAGGACGCGGGCAACAGGCGGCCGGTGGCGCTGTCTTCCAGGCGGTCCAGCACCTGGCGCATGATGCGAAAGCTCGACGGCACCAAACCACTGGCATCGCCCGAGTGCACGCCTTCGGTCAGCACCTCCACCTTCAACACGCCTGTGGCGTTGCCGCGCAAGCTGCTGGTGAGCCAGAGCTGGTCGTAGTTGCCGGCGCCTGAATCGAGGCAAATCACCAGCGCCACATCGCCCAGGCGGGGGCGCAGCGCATCAACGTAGGGCAGCAGGGCGTAGGAGCCGCTTTCTTCGCAGGTTTCAATCAGGCCGACGATGCGCGGGTGCGCCGCCTTTTGGCTCTTCAGCGCTTGCAGAGCGGCGATGCTGGCGTACACCGCGTAGCCGTCATCGGCGCCGCCGCGGCCGTAGAGCTTGCCGTTTTCATACTTGGGCGTCCAGGGGCCGAGGTCGCTGCGCCAGCCGGAAAATTCGGGTTGCTTGTCCAGGTGGCCGTACATCAGCACGGTCTGGTTCGAGTCGACCGCCGCCGGCCCGTCCCCGTTGGATGCCGGCACCTCAAAAAACATCACCGGCGTGCGGCCTTCCATGCGCACAATTTCCAGCTTCAGGCCCGGAATTTTTTGCGCCTCCACCCAGGCCGCTGCGTTGTGCATCACGGTGTCAATGTAGCCGTGCTGCGCCCAGTCGGCATCGAACATAGGCGACTTGGACGGCACGGCAATGTAGGCCTTGAGCTGCGCCAGAATATCGTGGTCCCAGGCCTTGCTGACCTGGTCAAGCGCTTGGGCGGCGTTCAGGACGGACTCGGGGGTTCTGGCGTTCATAGCGGTGCTCCTTGGGGTGCATTCATAAAATTGGCGCATCATGCCACGTCCTGCCGCTTAGGCCCAGCGCCAAGTTCAGCGCCAGGCGTTCAGCCAGCGCAGGCCAGCGGAGGTGGCGCCAGGCTGTGCGCCCCGGCGGGGCCGGTATTCGCAGCCCACCCAGCCGGCATAGCCCAGTTCATCAAGCAACTGGAACAAGTAGGGGTAGTTCAGTTCGCCGCTATCGGGCTCCTGGCGCTCGGGCACGCTGGCGATCTGGATGTGGCTCACGCGCCCGGTGGGCAGGTATTTGCGCAGTTTCATGGCCACGTCGCCCTCCACAATCTGGCAGTGGTACAGGTCCATCTGTACTTTGAGGTTGGGGGCGTTGACGGCGTCCAGAATCTCGTGCGCATGGTCTTGTCGGTTTAAAAAATAGCGGGGCATGTCGCGCGTATTCAGCGGCTCAATCAGCAGCTCCACGCCCTGCTGCGCGGCCAGCGCGGCAGCCCAGCGCAGGTTCTGGTGGTAGGTGGGCGCCAGCGCCTCGCGCTCCTGACCGGCCGGCATGATGCCGGCCATCACATGCAGGCGCGGGCAGTTCAGCACGGCCGCGTAGGCCAGCGCCTGCTCCAGGCTGGCCTGAAACTCGGCCTCGCGCCCCGGCAACGCCGCCAGTCCGCGCTCGCCGGCGTCCCAGTGGCCGGGCGACACATTGAACAGCACTTGCTGCAAGCCGTGCGCCTGCAGCCGCGCCGCCAGCTCGGCGGCCGGGTAGGCGTACGGAAACAAAAACTCCACCGCTACAAAGCCATCGCGCGCCGCCGCTTCAAAGCGGTCCAGAAAATCTAACTCGGGGTAGAGCAGGGAGAGGTTGGCAGCAAATTGAGGCATGGCGTGGGGTCCATCAAGGGCGAGGGCAACTAGGGTTGGTTGCCTCGCAGCTTAACGGCAATCGGTCAGCTCGCGTCAGTTCGCCAGTGGCGTGTCGCGGATAAATTGGGCAATGGCCTGTGCCACTTCGGCGCCCTTGTCTTCTTGCAAGAAGTGGCCGGCGTCGCGGGTTTTGGCATGCGCCTGGCCTTGGGCGCCAGGCACCAATTTTTGCCATATTTTTTGCCCGCCCCGGGTGATGGGGTCGCGGTTGCTGAACAGGGTCAAGAACGGTTTGTCCCAGCGCTTGAACAGCTCCCAGGCGCGCTCGTTGTTCTGGCGCTCGGGGTCATTGGGCGTGGTGGGCACAAAGCCTGGAAACGCGCGGGCGGCCACCTTGTAGCTGGCCGACGGGAACGGGGCGTCGTAGGCCGCCACGGCCTGTGGCGTCAGGCCGGCCACGCAGCCCGCCTTGATGATCTGACCAATCGGGAACAGCGGGCTCCAGCGCGCAAAAGCCCGCCAGATTTTGAACGCAAACGGAATGCTCTCGGTGCCGGTGGGCAGACCGCCGTTGGCCAGCACCACGCGGTCAAAGCGCTCGGGCGCCTCGGCCACCATGCGCAAGCCCACCAGCGAACCCCAGTCCTGGCAGAACAGGGTCATGTGGCGCAGGTCACGGGCCTCCATCCAGGCACTCATCCACTGCACATGGTTCAGGTAGGAGTAATTGGCTTTGTCCGCCGGTTTATCAGAGCGGCCAAAGCCCACCAGGTCGGGCGCAATCACGCGGTAACCCGCCGCCAGCAGTACCGGAATCATCTTGCGGTAGAGGTAAGACCAGGTCGGCTCGCCATGCATCAGTAGCACGACAGGCGCATCGCGTGGGCCTTCGTCCACACAGGCAATGCGCAGGCCGCCTACTTCGGTGTAGTGCACGGTATAGGGAAAGTCGGTGATGTGGGCAAAGCGTGCTTCAGGGGTGCGCAAGACGCGGGTAATGGTGGGGAGAGTTCGCATAGGGTGTTCCGTTGGTCAAAGGTAAGAGGGGCGATCAGAAGCCGCGTTTGAACGCAATGTCTTTGCTGCCAACGGGGAGGCTGACGAAGTCGCCGTCTTGTCCCACCTTGATGGTGCCGTTGTAAATGTCATGGGCCTGGCCCAGGAAGGCGCGTTCCATGCCGGGCAACGGCAGTGGCGGCGCAATGTGGTTGAGCAGCAGGAAGCCTACCTTGGCGTCGCGCGCAATGGTGGCCGCGTCTTCGGGCGAGCTGTGGTAGTTCTGCACGTCGAGAAAAATTTGCTGCAGGTTCTTGCGCTGCGCCTGACCGGCGGCGGTTTGCAGTACCTGCATCAGTGGGGTGGACAGGGCTTCGTGCACCAACAGGTCCACGCCCTGGGCTTCGCGCTGCACCAGAGCCGACTTTTTGGTGTCGCCGCTGAGCACCAGGCTGCGGCCCTTGTAGCGCACCACATAGCCTATCGCCGGGTGCACCGGGCCGTGGTCTACCGTGAAGGCGGTGATTTCCAGGTCGCCGTCTTTGAGGATTACCACGCGGCCATCTGCGCCCAGTTTGAAAGGCAGGGCTTGGCCGCCAAAGCCGGTGGCCGGCATGATGGCATCGCCATGGTGCACCACGCGGTAATGCTGGTCTTGCGCATAGGCCTGCATAAAGCCGGCCACCACTTGTTGCACGCCTTCAGGGCCATGCACCGGCACGGGTTGCTGGTTGGAGGCCGAGACCCAGCGTTGCAGCATCAGCTCGCCCAGGCCGTCGAGGTGGTCGGAGTGAAAGTGTGTGAGAAAGATAGCCTCGATGCTGCCGGTGTTGAAGTTCATCTTGCCGATGTTGCGCACGCTGGCGTTGCCGGCGTCAAACACAAACAGGCGCTTGCCCGCCACCACCAGGGTGCAGGGGCCGCCGCGCTGCTCATCAGGAAACGGCGAGCCGGCGCCACACAGGCCCACATGCAAGCCGTCCGGTAGCTCGGCCAGGCGGTCGGTGGTGAGCCGCTTGACCACCAGGCGCTCGGCCACAGCCAAGCTCAAGGGCGCGCGAAACACGTAGGCCCCAAGCAAGACCAGGCCAGCCACCAGGGTGGAGGCGACGAGAAAGCGACGAATGTTCATGAGTAAGTCCTAGGAGGTGTTCGGTTGCGGTGAATTTCAGGCGCCAAAGATGCGGGCCAGGCGCACGCCCAGCCCTTGAATCCAAGGCGCGACGTAGCGCAGGCGTGGGCGGCGCGCTTCTGCGGCCTTGACGATTTGCGCCACGATGGAGTCGGTGCTGCGGGCTTCCAGAAAACGGAACTCGCGCGCCTCTTTGGCCTTCATTTTTTCGGCCTGGCCGGCAAAGTAGGACGTACCCTGCATCCACGCATATTTGCGTTCGGTCATGGCTTGGTTGAAGCCGGTGTGAAAGGCACCGGGCTCAATCAAGGCCACCTGAATCTGCTTGCCCAGTTGGTCCATCTCGGCGCGCAAACCCGCGCCGGCCGCAGACAGCGCAAATTTGCTCATGGAGTACGGCATCAAAAACGGCACGGGCAAGCGCCCGGCCACCGAGCTGACAAACAGCACCGTGCCACGGCTGCGCGCAATCATGCCGCGCAGCACCAGCTGCGTGAGTTCCAGCGTGGCAAACAGGTTGATCTCGAACACCGCCCGAATACGGTCCACCGCCACCTCGGCCAACGAGCCGGAGTCACCCCGGCCGGCGTTGTTGATGAGCACATCAATGGTCAGCGGCAAGACCTTCTCGCGGTCGGCGGCGTCGGTGATGTCGAGCTTGAACACCTGCAGCGCCTGCCCGCGTTGCAGGCATTCGGCGCGCAAGGCTTGCGCTTGTTCCTCGTTGAAGGTGGTGGCCAACACCTGGTGACCGCGCGCGGCCAGCGCAAACGCCGCGTCGCGGCCAATGCCACTGCCGGCACCGGTGATCAGAATGGTTTTTTTCATCGGCTTCTTTCCTTCAAAATTCGAGTTTTTGCTGGGCCGCCATGGCCTCAGGTTCGGCCACGCTGATGCGCGCCAGCCGCCCCATGGACGACCAGTACACATCGCGACCCCAACCCGGGCTGGGAAACACCACGCCTTGGGTCAGACCACCGCTGCGCACGCGGGCGCGCTCTTGGCCGGTTTCAATGTCGAGTAGCACCACTTCTTCGCCCAGGCGGCGGTAGTCGTTGAGCAGCAGCTCGCCGGTGTCGGGAAACAGCACCATGTGGCTGGCGCAGCCAAACGGGTGCTTGTGCCACAGGGTGGTCAGGTGCGGGCTGCCGGGCTCAAAACGCCAGGCGCGCACATAGGCGTTGGCGGCGTCATAAGCGACGACGATGCGCCGCTGCGTATCCACCAAAGGCGGGTTGGTGATGCTGCCCCCGGCCATGCCGCTGATGGACCAGACCTGGTGGTCGGTGGCATCGGTCAAAGACACACGCAGCAAGCGATTGGCGGTGGGGCTCACGCCGGCGCCCAGCATTTTGTACAGGTAGCGGTGCTGGCCGTTGTCCATGAACCAGGCGTGCTGGCCGTCAAGCACCACGTCCCAGCCGTAAGTTTGGGCGCTGTCGCCAATGTAGTCAAAGCGCCAATCG
>JBIKZP010000340.1:0-3566 GCA_044354655.1 Rhodoferax sp.
TGGATCAGGCATCAACAGCATGTCGGAGGCTTCGATGCCCTTCCAACCGGCGATGGAAGAGCCGTCAAACGCGTGACCGGACGTGAACTTGTCTTCGTCAAAGTGCGAAACGGGTACGGTCGTATGCTGCTGCTTGCCACGGGTATCGGTAAAGCGAAAGTCAACAAACTTGACTTCGTTTTCCTTCACCATCTTCATGACGTCTGCGACGGTCTTGGCCATCAAATACTCCTGGTTGGTTTGGTGTGAAAAGGTTACGGGTAAGTAGATGCAGTTTTTGTGCCAACAACGGGCAGCGGACGCATCGGCTCAAGCCCCCTATTTTGCCTTGTGTTTCAGCCGGTTTTTCGGGTGCGCGCAACAAGCTGCGGGGGGCGGTTCATTATTTATGCTTAATTTTGGTGCGTTTTTGATTCGCACCAAAATAAACCCATCAAGAACGCACCAATTCAGGGCCCAACGTGACTTTCATGCGCTGAAGCCCTTGTAGCAAGGCCGGATAAGCCTGCGCCACCTGATCGGGCGCACCTTTAACGCCCAACTCAATATGGCGACCGTATTGCGGATGGTCCACGCTGGGCAGGCTGAACACCTTGATGCCCGCAAAGTCCTGCTCCAGCGCTTGCATCAGCGGGGTCAAGGCAGCTTCCATCGCCCCCATCACGATCACGGATTGCTCAATCCAGGCAGCAGTCTGAAACAGGTGCGAATAAAAAGTGTCCAGCACCCAGGCCATCATGGGCCAGGCCATGACGGGGAACCCAGGCACAAAATAAACGCCCCCCTGCGCCGCCACGGACTCTGACTTATCAGCCTGCAGTGAGCAGAAAAACCCAGGAATCTTGTTGTACGGGTTAGGAATAATGCGGGCCCCCACCGGGAACATGCCCATGTTCAGGCGGTGAATGTTGTCGGGATGCACCGGTTGGTACACCGTGCCCTGCTCTTTGGCCAGGTCTTGCATGCGCTGACGAATCAGGACTTCGGCTTGTGGATGCAGCGCCAGTTCTCGGCCCAGCGCCCGGGCGGCGCACTGGCGGGTGTGGTCGTCAGGCGTGGCGCCTATGCCGCCTGTGGAAAACACCACATCGCCCGATTCAAAAGCGCGCTTCAAGGTGGCGGTGATGCGCTCAGGCGAATCGCCTACGTACTCGGCGTAATCGAGTTGCAAGCCGCGCGCTTTGAGCAGCTCGATGACGTGGGGCATGTGTTTGTCGGCGCGCTTGCCTGACAGAATTTCATCGCCCACGATGATCAGCCCGAACCGGCGTGCGGTGCTGTCAGGGCTGGTGCGGGCGGCCGGGGTCTGGGAGAAATTGGGCGTCTGGGGGGGTGCTGCTTGCGTCATCGTGCCATGTTACCGCCTCGACATCGATGACGTTCGGGGCTAGGGGCGACGGGCCAGTGGCCTGCGCCCGCAGCGCCTGCAAGGCCGCCAGACAGTAATGCGCAAACCACAGGGAAGACAAGGAAAACACCAACATGTAAATCCACACCGCCAGCGGCACCAGCACCACAAAGGCGGCAGCAAACATGGCGCCCGAGGCCCACAGCAAACTGGGCGCGGCACCCAGGTAACCACACAACACCCCCATGCCCAGCAGCCAACTGCGATGGCTGCGCAACAGTTCGCGCCGCTCATCGGCACTGGCAAAGTCGGCCAGCACGTCAAAGGCCAGCACCCGGTAGGTCAGCCAGCCCCAGATCAGGGGCGGCAGCACCAGAATCAAGGGCGGCACCAGCCACATGGGAAGAGAGATGACCAAGACCAGCAAAGCCAGCAATGTCGCCCCCAGCGACCAAGCCAAACTCAGCAGCCAGGAGGCTCCGTGGCGTCGCTCCAGCTGGGGGAAACGCCGGTGTGCCACCAGCGACGTCAGGGCCGGCGTGGCCAGCAGGGACACCAGCAACAAGGACAGCACCACGATGAGGGGGGTGACGGCAAAAATAACAATCAGCGGTGCCAGAACGGTTTTGAGCCCACCCGCGCCCACACTGTGCAACCAAGCCCACACGGCGTTGACGAAGCTCGAGGCCTCCAGCCAGGCGCGTACGGCGGCCAGCGCCGCATCCCAAAAGAAATAACCGCCCCCCAATGCCAGCGCCACCATCAGCCCTAGGGGCAAGAGCGACAACAGCACCACCCGCGGGTGCAGACAGTAGGCCACCGCGCGCCAGAAAGAACTGAGAAACAGATGCATCAGGCGCGCCCCACCAGCCGTTTGAGCCCCAACCACTGTTGCGCCCAAAAACCGGCACCGTAGTGGCGCCCCTGCTCCACTTGATCGCGCACGCCCGTGGCATCAAACCGGCGCTCGAAGTTGGCCGTGCCAAACAGCATGTCCCACCAGGGCAGCAACACACCAAAGTTGTAGCCGCCCAGCGTGTGCTTGCCCGCCGTTTCATGGCCAATGCCCACGCTATGGTGCAAGCGGTGAAAGCGCGGACTGACCCACAGCCGCTCGCCCAGACGGCCAAACCATAGCCGCAGATTGGCGTGCTGAAAACTCTCGCTGAGCTGGGTCAGCGCCACGATGGCCACGAACTGGCCCGGCGCCACGCCAATCAACTGCGCCACCACAACCACCAGGGTTTGTTTGATGAGGTCGTCCAGCACGTGGTTGCGGTTGTCGCTCCACATCGTCATCTGGCGCTGGGCGTGGTGCAGGGCGTGCAGCCGCCACCACCATTCAACATGGTGCTGGCCGCGGTGAATCCAGTAATTCAGGCAGTCCAGTGCAACCAGATAGATCAGCAGACTGACCCAAGCCTGGTCGGTCACGCCCGGCCACCAGGCGTCGAGATTGAAGGTGGGCAGCCCCGCCACCCGCAGCGCGCCAAAGCCGGCGTGAAACAGCGGATCGAGGGTAAAAAACAGCACCAGCCGAAACAGACCCAGTCGGTGAATGAGGGTGTAGAGCATGTCCACGCGCACCGTGGCGCGGTCGGTCACGGGCTCCACCGGCAGCAGCCTTTGCAAAGGCCCGATCAGGCCAGCCAGCACCAGCAGTTGCAGGACACCCACCAGCAACCAGCCAGTCGCATCAAAACCGTCCACCAGCAAGTTGCCCAGGCCCAGATTGAACATCAGGGGCTGAATCAAGGTCTCGAACAGCCAACCCTGGGCGCTGGCAAAAAGGTCGGTCAAGAAGTCCATGGCTGGCTACTTTCAGCGCGCTTGGGCATCAACCCAGGCGCGGTAGGCGGGGTGTGTGCGCAGGGTCTCAAAACAAAAACCTTTGGCCTGCAAGCCGGTAATCAGCGGCTCCAGCACGGCGGGCGCCCAGGCGTCCTTGCGCGACCAAATGCCCAGGTGGGCCATCAAAATATCGCCACGGCGAATATCGCGCAGGGCTTTGTTGAGCAAGGCCGGGTTGCTGAACTGCTCACTGGCCAGCTCGTCACCCAAAAAGCCCGCAGGCGCCCAGCCCACATGCGCATAGCCGCAAGACTTGGCCGCTGCCAGCAACCGGGGCGAGGTCTTGCCACCGGGGGCACGAAACAGGGGCAAGGGCGGTTTTCCGGTGATGTCCTGCAAGCGCTGCGCCGCCTGGTTCAACTCGGCG
>JBIKZP010000342.1:0-3555 GCA_044354655.1 Rhodoferax sp.
CACATTGAAGATGTCCATGTACAGGGCCAGGGTGGCACTGATGTAGTTGGTTTCGCCGCCGTCCACAATTTGCTTGATGTCATAAAGCATGTAGGCGCTGAAAATACCAATGGCCGCCACAGAAATGGCCATCATGCCCGCTGTGGAGCCGACAAATGCGTTGATGACGCCGCCAATCACGATGGCGATGGCACCTACAAACAGCCACTTGCCCATGCCCGACAGATCACGCTTGATCACGCTGGCGAGGCTGGCCATGACAAAAAACACGCCTGCCGTGCCGGCAAAAGCCGTCATGATCAGGTCGGGGCCGTTTTTGAAACCCAACACCATGGCGATCATGCGCGAGAGCATCAGGCCCATGAAGAAGGTGAAGCCCAGCAACACGGGCACACCGGCTGCAGAGTTCTTGGTTTTCTCAATGGCATACATGAAGCCAAAGGCGCCGCCCAGGAAAACAATAATGCCCAAGCCACCACCCATGGCGCGCGTGATACCCGTGGCGACGCCCAGCCAGGCACCCAACACGGTAGGCACCAGGCTCAGTGCCAGCAGCCAATAGGTATTACGCAGCACTTTGTTGCGCTGCTCAGGCGTTGTTACATAGCCGTAACCGGTATTTAGGGTTTGAACGTTGTCAGTCATGTTGAACTCCTTTGTGACCTGAATAACTCAGATGGGCGGATTCTAGGGCGTTTCAAGAGGGTTCCCAAGTGGGCTAGCCCTGCATGGTCTTACTTTTTGTATGGATACTTTGAACCTGGCGGAGGGCAAAGCGGGCCCCAACAGCCGTTATGCTCGAGTTTTAAACCTGAATGGACGCTACATGCAAACAAAATTCACCCTCGAACTCGCCGATATCAAAGCCCTGGCCGCCGGTGCTGAAGCCGAAGCGCTCAAAAACAACTGGGCCGTGACGATTGCTATCGTGGACGACGGGGGCCATTTGCTCTGGCTGCAGCGGCTGGACGGTGCCGCTGCCATTTCCGCCCACATTGCGCCCGCCAAAGCCAACACCGCAGCCATGGGACGGCGCGAAAGCAAGATTTACGAAGACATCATCAATGGCGGCCGCGTGTCGTTTTTGAGTGTTCCTGCCATTGATGGGATGCTGGAGGGGGGCGTGCCCATCATGAAAGACGGCCAGTGTCTGGGCGCCATCGGTGTCAGCGGCGTGAAGTCGACCGAAGATGCCCAAATTGCCAAAGCTGGCCTGGCCGCAATAGGCCTTTGATCCGGTTTTAAAGTCGGGTTAGTCAATCCAGCCCGACCGGGATCGCCATTTAATAAATCAGCCGCTCAGGCCTGATTTCCTGCAGGATGGTGGTGGCGATCTCTTCAATTGACTTGGTGGTGGTGGAAAGCCAGCGAATGCCGGTGCGGCGCATCATCGATTCGGCCTCGCTCACCTCCATGCGGCAGTTCTCCAGCGAGGCATATTTGGAGTTGGGGCGCCGCTCGTTGCGAATCTCGCTGAGTCGATCGGGATGAATCGTCAGGCCAAACAGTTTGCTCTTGTGCGCTTTGAGCACTGGCGGCAAATGTTGGCGTTCAAAATCTTCAGGAATCAGCGGGTAGTTGGACGCCTTTAGCCCGTATTGCATGGCCAGGTACAGCGAGGTGGGCGTTTTTCCGCTGCGGCTCACGCCCACCAAAATCACATCAGACTGCTCCAGATCACGGTTGGACTGACCGTCGTCATGCGCCAGGGAGAAGTTGATGGCTTCAATGCGCGACTGGTACTCCTTGCTCTTGCTGGCGTCACTGAAGCGACCGACGCGGTGGTGGGACTTCATGCCCAGCTCGGTTTCCAGCGGGCGCACAAAGGTGCCGAACATGTCCAGCAGCATGCCCTGGCAACCCTCGGTTATGACCTCCAGCACTTCCATGTTGACCAAGGTAGTGAAGACGATAGGTTTTTTGCCGTCCACGACGCCCGCGTGGTTGATCTGGCGCACCGCCTGATGCGCCTTGTCCACGGTGTCGATAAAGGGCAACCGGATGTGGCGGGTTTTGGTCTCAAACTGGGCCAGGATGGCGTTGCCAAAGGTTTCGGCCGTGATGCCGGTGCCATCGGAGATGAAAAAAACGGTGCGGTTGGACATGATGAGGGGTGGGTAATTGGAAGCTGAAAGGACACCTGGGGGACCTTGCCAACACCTGAGTGTCAGCTAAAATGTTGATATTTCTCCGTTAACAGGCTCCATTGTGGGTGCATTCGCGACCTACAATCGCGGCCAACCCCTACGATTTCTGCCATGCACCGCCCCCAACAACCAGAACAACTAAGCAGCCGGGCGGCTTGCGTGGGCTTTGCCAGCGTGCCAGAGCGCCAGGCAGGGCATGTTGAGCCGCTTTTAACTTCTGGAGCTTTCCCATGTCTGCACTTTTCAACCCGACCGATCTGGTCGTCCCGTTTGAGAACCTGAGAATGACCGATGTCGAGGCCGTTGGCGGTAAAAACGCCAGCCTCGGCGAGATGATTTCCCATTTACCCCATGGCGTCAAAGTGCCCACCGGCTTTGCCACGACGGCCCATGCTTTTCGTGACTTTTTGGCGTTTGAGAACCTAGGCGGCCGAATCAACGCCAAGCTCAGCGCCCTGGACACCGAAGATGTGCGCAACCTGGCTCTGGTGGGGGCCGAGATTCGCGCCATGGTGGAGTCGCAGCCCTTTCCCGCCGATCTGGAGCAAGCCATTCGCGCTTCCTTCATCACTTTGAGCCTTGGCAATCCGCAGGTGTCTTTTGCGGTGCGCTCCTCGGCCACGGCGGAAGACTTGCCCGATGCCTCTTTTGCCGGCCAGCAGGAAACCTTTCTTAATGTGGTGGGCATAGAAGAAATCCTGCACAAAATTCGGGAGGTGTTTGCCTCGCTGTACAACGACCGTGCCATCAGCTACCGGGTGCACAAGGGTTTTGCCCATGATCATGTGGCCCTGAGCGCCGGCATTCAGCGCATGGTGCGATCTGATCTGGGGGCTGCTGGCGTCATGTTCACCATCGACACCGAATCAGGATTCCAGGACGTGGTCTTCATCACCTCCAGCTATGGTTTGGGCGAGACGGTAGTACAGGGTGCCGTCAACCCGGATGAGTTTTATGTGCACAAGCCCATGCTCAAAGCCGGCAAGCGGGCGGTCATTCGCCGCAGCCTGGGCTCCAAGCTGATACAGATGCAGTTCACCACGGACGCCGAAAAAGCCGCCTCTGGCAAGCTGGTGAAAACCACCGACGTGCCTACCGAGCTGCGCAACCGGTATTCCTTGACCGATGCCGATGTAGAGAAACTCGCCGCCTATGCGTTGGTGATTGAGGAACATTACGGTCGTGCCATGGACATTGAATGGGGCAAGGACGGGCTGGATGGTGAGCTCTATATCTTGCAGGCGCGCCCTGAAACGGTCAAAAGCCAAATGGAAGGCAAGGTCGAACATCGCTACAAGCTCAAGGGAAAGAGCGCCGTGATAGCCGAAGGACGCGCCATTGGTCAAAAAATTGGTACCGGGCCGGTTCGCGTGGTGCATAACCTCAGCGAGATGGACAAGGTTCAAAA
>JBIKZP010000029.1:0-10958 GCA_044354655.1 Rhodoferax sp.
GTACTTGAGCCCACTGGGGGCGCAGGCGGATGCCGATATGCAAGAGGCGTTTGAGCGATTGGCAGAAACACAGGACGAAGACCCGGTGTTGCAGATTGAGTCACGGCAAATTTATGCCCGACGCAAGGCCGGTGGCCTGGTGTGGTTCGATTTCAAGGCCTTGTGCGGTGGCCCGCGCTCGCAAAATGATTACCTGGAAATTGCCACGCAGTTTCACACCGTGCTGTTGAGTGATGTGCCGCATATGCCGGTTCGCATGGCGTCTGAGGCGCGTCGCTTTACCTGGTTGATAGATGTGTTGTATGACCGGCGGGTGAAGCTCATCATGTCGGCGGCCGTGCCGCCCGAGGGGCTGTACACGGAAGGTCCGATGGTGCATGAGTTTCCGCGCACGGTGTCGCGCTTGAATGAAATGCAGTCGAGCGAATTTTTGGCGCTTGAGCGCCGCGACGTGGATACCCGCCTGACATGAAAATACTGTGGTTAGTCACGGCGCTTTGGCTGCACTTGGCAGCTTTTTCACAATCATCCGCTCCTCTGCCAGTGCCCACGCCAGCAACTCCGTTTTCAGCAAAGGCACCTTTACTGTCACCTTTAGTGACACCGGCAGATCAGGCGGTCGATCGGCAAGCGCTGCGCTCAAAAATTGCCGAGGAGCGGGCCCGGGTGGAGGTGCAATATAAACAAGATGAAGCAGCCTGCTACAAGCGATTTGCCGTAAGCGGCTGCCTGCTAGACCTGCAAAAACAACGCCGTCTGGTGCTGGACAAGCTGCGCCAGCAAGACAATGCGCTCAATGCCGCTGAACGAGAGGAAAAAGCGCAACGACAGCTCCAGCAGATCAGCGAGAAAACAGCCCCTGAAAAAATGGCCGAAGAAGCCGCCAAACGCGCGCAGGCCGAGAAGGACTACAACGAGCGCCAGGAAAAGGCCAAACAAAGCACCGAGTCCGTCAAGCCGCCACAAGGTCGAGCGGTGCAAAGCCCCAAACCGGCTGGACGTACCTCTGAACAGGCGGCCGAAAGCGAGTTGCGCTTCAATCGAAAACTTCAGGATGCCCAGCAGCGGCGCGAGCGCCTGCCTTCACCTGCTGAGGGCACGTCCGGCTCGGCGGCCAAGCCCTTGCCTGCGGCGCCTTGAAGTCTTCCCAGACGGCATGACCGAGTCGCCAGTTCAATGAGTTTGCAGCAAATGGTGGCCGAGGTGTTTGCGCCTGACGGCCTGTTATCACGCGCGCTGGAGGAGTTCACACCGCGTTCGGGTCAGACGGAAATGGCCAGCGCGATTGCCCGCACCATCGAGCATTCCGGCGTGCTGGTGGTGGAGGCGGGCACTGGTATTGGCAAGACCTTTTCTTATCTGGTGCCGGCCTTGCTCAGTGGTCAGCGCGTGTTGGTGTCTACCGCCACCAAAACCCTGCAAGACCAGTTGTTTCGGCGGGACATTCCACGCCTGGTTGAGGCGCTGGGTCTGCCGGTGAAGACGGCTTTGCTGAAAGGGCGCAGCAGCTACCTGTGTCTGCATCGTATGCAGGAGGCCCGCCAACACCCCTTGCTGGAAGAGAGCCGGGCCCAAAGAACATTGGCGCGCATAGAGCTTTGGGCGCAGGGCACGCGCAGTGGCGACATGGCGGAGTTGCCCGGACTTGATGAGCGCTCGCCGCTGATTCCGCTGGTGACCTCCAGCCGGGACAACTGCCTGGGCGCCGGTTGCCCGCAGTTTCGCAACTGCCATGTCAACCTGGCACGACGCGAGGCGCTGGCGGCTGAAATTGTGGTGATTAACCACCACCTGTTTTTTGCAGACCTGGCGGTGCGGGAGTCGGGCATGGCGGAGTTGTTGCCTACGGTCAATCTGGTGATTTTTGACGAGGCACACCAACTCAATGAAACCGGGGTGCAGTTTTTGGGCAGCCAGCTCAGCACCGGCCAGTTGCTGGACTTTGCCCGCGATCTGCTACAGACCTGTTTGCAACACGCACGCGGCTTGCTGGACTGGCATCAGTTAGCGCAAGCCGTGGAGATGAGCGCCCGAGACTGGCGCATGTTGCTGGGCAAAACCCACCCCGGCACCAAGCTGCGCTGGACCGAAAGGGTGCCAGAAGGCTTGAATGCGGATGACTGGGACGAGGCGCTGGAGGCGGTGCGGGTGTCTTGTACGCTCGCCCGGGTGGCACTGGATACCGTGACAGAAATTTCGCCGGAGCTGCAGCGTTTGAGCGAACGGGCGGCGACGCTGGTGGCGCAGCTTGAAAGATTCTCGCAAGCTGGGCAGGTCGGTACGGTGCGCTGGCTTGATGTGGGCACACAACTTCGGCTCGTGGAGTCGCCCTTGGACATTGCACAAACCGTGCAGGAAAAATTGATCAAGACGCAAGATGCGACACAGACGCAGCGGGCCTGGATTTTTACCTCGGCTACGCTGGGCTCAGACGCCACCTTGAGTCGTTTCACTGAACCCTGCGGCTTGGAGAGTGCCGAGATATTGAAGATTGGCAGTCCGTTTGACTATGAGAAACAAGCTGCTTTTTATGTTCCGCAAGACTTGGTCAAGCCCTCGGACCCGGCGCACAGTGCGCAAGTGGCCGCCCTGGTGGCACGTTCAGCCAGCATGATTGGCGGACGCACCTTGGTCTTGACCACGACCTTGCGGGCATTGAGTGCTGTGAGCGAGGCCTTGGAGGCGCATTTTTCAGCCACCGGTCAGCTAGAGGTTTTGGTGCAGGGGCAGCAGCCCAAGGGCGAGTTAATGACGCGCTTTCGGCAGGCCAACCAGGACGGTCAACGCGGCTGCATTCTGGTGGCATCGGCCTCATTTTGGGAAGGGGTGGATGTGCCGGGCGAGGCCTTGCAACTGGTGGTGATTGACAAACTGCCTTTTCCGCCGCCCAGCGATCCGCTGGTGGAGGCGCGCTCCAAAAGGCTGGAGGCCGAAGGGCGCAGCGTGTTCAACGATTACTTCATGCCGGAGGCGACCTTGGCGCTCAAGCAAGGGGCGGGGCGCCTGATTCGACGTGAATCAGACCGCGGCATTCTGGTGGTGTGTGACACCCGTCTGGTGCAGATGGGTTATGGCCGCCGGCTGGTGAAGGCTTTGCCGCCGATGCGGCGGCTGCAAACGCCCGAGGACTTAGCGCAAGCGCTGGAGGCGCTTACCAGACCTTCCACCACGGATCTGTGTTGGCCTTAAAGCCTTTGGCCAGGAACTCAGAGTTGGGAAAGTTTTTTTCCAGTACGCGCTTGGCATCGTCGCGCAGTTGCACCATGCCCAAGGCGTCGTAAGCTTTGTAGATGATGAACAGCGCCTCTTCCAGGGCAGGGGAGCCTTGAAAGTCAGACACAGCGATCTGGGCGCGGTTGATGGCCGCTACATGAGCGCCGCGGTTGTAGTAATAACGAGCGACGTGAACTTCATAGCGTGACAGCGAGCCCACAATGTAGGACATGCGCAAACTGGCATCCGCCGCGTATTTGGATTCTGGAAACCTGGCCACCAACTCCTTGAAAGCCTCATAAGACTCTTTGGCTGCTTTTTGGTCACGCTCGGACAAATCCTGGCGGGTGATGGCAGAAAAAAGTCCCAGGTCATCGTTAAAGTTGATGAGGCCCTTAAGGTAGAGGGCGTAATCGAGGGCCGGGCTGGCGGGGTGCAACTTCATGAAGCGATCGATGGTGGCAATACCCTGCACGCTGTCGCCCGCCTTGTACTGTGCATAAGCCTTGTCCACTTGGGCCTGCTGGGCCAAGGGGGTGCCGGCAGCGCGGCCTTCCAGCTTGTCAAACAGGGCCACGGCCTTGTCGAAGGCGCCGTTGCTCATCTCGTCCTTGGCCTCGGCGTAAATTTTTGAGGTGCTCCAGCCGGCCGTTTTGTCTTCGGGCGTGGTGGAGCAGGCGGTCAGCAACAACAGGGTTCCTGCAATTGCCCAACCGCAGACAACCGATAATTTGGCTCGAAGCATGAGGTACAACTTTCTTGAAAAATTCCGAATTCATTATATCGACCGAGCTTGATGGCGAGGATACGGAAGACCGTAGCGAGGTAGGGGCGGAGGTCGAGTCGCGCCTTTTGGTGATGGGAGAGACCCAACATGGAGGTCGCCTTGACCGCGCTTTGGCAGAGTTGGTAACTGAGTTTTCCCGCAGTTATTTGCAGCAAATGATTGAGCTCGGTGGCGTCAGCGTCAACGGGGCCGTGGTGATGAAGGCTGCAGCCAAGGTCAAGGCGGCAGACCAGGTGGTGATTGAATTACGGCCCACGCCGCAAAGCCAGGCCTTCAAGCCAGAACCCATGGCGCTGGACATTGTTCATCAGGACGAGCACTTGATGGTGATCAACAAGCCCGCCGGGCTGGTGGTGCACCCGGCGCCGGGTAACTGGCGTGGCACTTTGCTCAATGGCTTGCTGGCGCATGATGCCCAAGCCATGCACTTGCCCCGAGCCGGCATCGTGCACCGGCTGGACAAAGACACCAGTGGGCTGATGATGGTGGCCCGCACGCGTGTGGCCATGGAGGCGCTGGTTCGCATGATTGCTGCCCGCGAGGTGAGCCGCCAGTACGTGGCGCTGGCGCACCGGCCCTGGGTGGGAAGTGGTCAGCGCGAAGTCCACGCAGCCATCGGGCGGGACCCCAGAAACCGCCTGCGAATGGCCGTGGTGGATCTGGAAAAAACGCCGGGCAAAAGCGCCCAAACCGATATTTCTCTTTTGGCAAATGCTGACAAGGGTTGCCTGGTGCGCTGTACCTTGCATACCGGGCGCACCCATCAAATTCGGGTGCACATGGCCTCCATCAACCATCCGCTGGTAGCCGACGACCTGTATGGCGGCCAGCCGGCGGCCGGGCTGACGCGCCAGGCCCTGCATGCCTGGCGATTGGCCTTTGTACATCCCCTCACGGGCGAATCTCTGGTTTTTCAATCGGCACTGCCGCCTGACCTGAGTCAAGCCTTGAGCCAATGGGGCCTCAGTTACAATCCTGCCCAGGCCTAACCAGCTTCGCCCGGCCTACCGTCTGGGTTACGCGCTGCGAATTGATCAATTTGCCCTTGCGCCTCCCATCGAATCAACATGATTTCGCACCTTGAGGGTGCCCTTGCCCGGAATTGCCACACCATGAATACGGCGGATGCCAAGCGCGTTCTAGAAACCGCCTTGATTTGCTCCCAGCAACCTTTGCAGTTGCGAGATATGCGTGTCCTCTTTGGAGACGCTCTTGGGGCCGACACCATCAAACTCCTTTTGCAAGAGTTGCAACAGGACTGGGCGCAGCGCGGCATCGAGTTGGTGAACGTTGCCTCGGGTTGGCGCTTTCAAAGCCGCCCTGCAATGCGCGAGTTTTTGGACCGTTTGCATCCTGAGAAGCCGCCGCGCTACACCCGCGCCACCCTGGAAACCCTGGCCATCATCGCCTATCGCCAGCCCGTGACCCGGGGTGATATTGAGGACATTCGGGGTGTCACAGTCAATTCACTGCTGATCAAGCAGTTGGAAGATCGCGGCTGGATTGAGGTGATTGGCCACCGTGAGGTCGTTGGCCGGCCCTCGCTCTTTGCCACCACCAAGCATTTTCTGGATGACCTGGGTTTAGAGTCCCTGGAGCAATTGCCTTTGCTCGATACACCGGCCCTTCAGGCCCAGGCTCTGGCGTCGCTCCAAGGCGATGACAGCGGCTTGCAGGCCGAACTCGATATCCATTCTTCAGAGCTGCCCAGCGCGGCGCCTGAAGCCACCCCCGAAGCCCCGCCGATTGAGGCCGAACTGAGCGAACCCGTCCTTGCTGACGACGTTGGCCCGGGGGAGCAAATTACTTTCCTGACAGGAACGCAGCCATGAACACCCCCGAAAACGGCGCACCCGTGCCCACTGATTTGCCTGAAACCAATGCCCTCGTGGCGCCGGTTGAACCCGTCGTCCATGTGGGCGCACCAGAGACTTCAAGCACGGGTAACCCCTTGTTTGACGCCGTGGTATCGGGTCAGTTCGATGCTGATGAGGAAAGCCCCGAGGTGGTGGTGACCAAGCGGGTGCTTGCACCGCAGGCTGAATCGCCCAAGTTGCACAAAGTGCTGGCGCAGGCAGGCATGGGTTCCAGGCTTGAAATGGAACAGCTCATTCTGGAAGGCCGCATCACGGTCAACAACGAACCCGCGCATATTGGCCAGCGCGTGCAGTTTGGCGACCATGTCAAAGTAAACGGCAAGCCCATTCGTTTTCGTATTGAAGCCCCGCCTGCACGTGTGATTGCCTACCATAAGCCTGTGGGCGAAGTGGTGACCAACGACGATCCCCAAAACAGACCCACCGTTTTCAGGCGCCTGCCCAAGCTGTACCAGGGCAAATGGCAGTCGGTCGGTCGGCTTGACTTGAACACCGAAGGCTTGTTGCTATTCACCAGTTCAGGCGAATTGGCCAACAACCTGATGCACCCCCGCTTTGGCTTGGAACGCGAATACGCAGTGCGGGTGTTGGGCGCCTTGAACAAGGAAGAGAAGCAGAAATTGTTGGACGGCGTGAAGCTTGACGACGGTATCGCCCAATTCGGCTCAATTGAAGCGGGTGGCGGCGAAGGGTCCAACTGCTGGTACCGCGTCACCATTTCTGAGGGGCGCAACCGTGAAGTTCGCCGCATGTTTGAAGCCGTAGGCCATGCCGTGAGCCGCCTGATTCGTATCCGATACGGCGCCATGATGCTGCCCCGTGGTCTCAAGCGCGGTGCCTGGATGGAGCTTGACGAAGGTGATATTCGGGCCTTGATGCAGGTGGCGGGTAACCGCGCCGATAGACAACCAGCGTCTGAACCTGGCGTCGATGCCCCGAACGCCCCGCGCGGTGCTGAGCCCCGGTCGGCCGCTGACCCACGCAACCGCCGCCGTGGAATGCGCGGCAACGGACCCCGCAGTTCGGGCAATGGCCAGCGAAATGCTGGCCCTGCAGGCGGCAAGGAGCAGAACCAGGGTTCGGCTTTTGGCGCAGGTCAAGGCCGTGGAAATCGATCGGATCGCCAGGATCGCCCGCCAGCCTCAGCGCAGCCTGATCCCATGAAAACAGCTTTTGGCTACATAGGCGCCGACAGTTTTACACGCCAACGCCAGGAGCAGGGCGCTCGCCGCGGGGCGGGTTCAGGCTCTTCAGGCGGCGTGACCCGACGTGGCGGCCGCGGCCGCTAACGCACCCCGGGGTTTCGTTCTAGGCGCTGCCCGAGGATGAATCCCACACCTGCCCAAGGGAGGCATGGCTAACAGGTTAAAATCGCAGGCTTTGCCCTAGTGGGTGAATACCAAAAACTTAAGCTCAGGAACACTATGACAATCGAACGCACACTTTCCATCATCAAGCCCGACGCCGTTGCTAAAAACGTCATCGGTCGGATTTATGCCCGCTTTGAAGCGGCTGGCCTCAAAGTGGTGGCCTCCAAGATGGCCCACTTGTCTCGCCGTGAAGCCGAAGCGTTTTACGCCGTCCACAAAGAGCGTCCTTTCTTCAAGGATCTGGTGGACTTCATGATCTCCGGCCCCGTGATGATCCAGGCCCTCGAAGGCGAAGGCGCTGTTCTGAAGAACCGTGACCTGATGGGCGCAACAGACCCCAAGAAAGCAGCCCCTGGCACCATCCGCGCTGACTTTGCTGACAGCATTGATGCCAATGCCGTGCACGGCTCTGATGCCGCTGACACAGCCGCTGCGGAAGTTGCTTTCTTCTTCCCCGGCATGAACGTTTATTCACGATAAGTCATGCAATGACGGTCAACCTGCTCGATTACGACCTCGAGGGTTTGGCCGTCTTTTGCGAACGGCTGGGTGAAAAACGTTATCGGGCAATCCAGTTGTTCCGGTGGATTCATCAAAAAGGCGCACGCCAATTTGATGAAATGAGCGATCTGGCCAAGTCCCTGCGCGAAAAGTTGGCCACTACCGCTGTGGTCAAGCCCCTAGAAGTCTTATCCCAACATATTTCAGAAGACGGCACCATCAAATGGCTGTTTGATGTGGGCGGCGGTGATGCCGTTGAGACTGTTTTCATTCCCGAAGATGACCGCGGCACCCTGTGTATTTCTTCGCAGGCAGGCTGTGCTGTGGGTTGCCGGTTTTGCTCCACCGGTCACCAGGGTTTTAGCCGAAACCTGACCACCGGTGAAATAGTGGCCCAATTGTGGTTTGCAGAGCATTTTTTGCGTCAGCACTTAGGTCGCCAAGAGCGCGTTATCTCCAATGTGGTGATGATGGGCATGGGCGAACCGTTGCAGAATTATTCGGAGTTGGTACCCGCCCTCAAGGTCATGCTCGATGACCACGGCTATGGTTTGTCGCGCCGCCGCGTCACGGTGTCCACCTCTGGCGTGGTCCCCATGATGGACCGCCTGGCCCTCGATTGCCCTGTCGCCCTGGCCGTTTCTTTGCATGCGCCGGATGACGCCTTGCGCGACAACCTGGTGCCCTTGAACCGCAAGTACCCGATTGCTGAGTTGCTTGATGCCTGCAACCGTTACCTGGGCCATGCGCCTAGAGATTTCATTACCTTTGAATATTGCATGCTGGACGGGGTAAATGACCAGGTGGCGCACGCGCAGCAGTTGGTAGAACTGGTGAAAGCCCATGCCACCGGTGGCGTGTGGTGCAAGTTCAACCTGATCCCCTTTAACCCGTTTCCGGCCTCTGGTCTACACAAGTCGTCCAAGGAGCAGGTGCTCAAGTTTGCCAAGGTGTTGCTGGATGCAGGCATCGTCACCACGGTTCGAAAAACCCGCGGCGATGACATTGATGCAGCCTGCGGTCAGTTGGCGGGAGACGTGAAAGACCGTACCGGTGTAGCCAGCCGGATGGCCCGGCAACGCACCATCATGTTGCAACCGGTCGCTTCTTTGGCATCACCCCCTGCGGAGCTTTAAGCCCTGAACATGAAGCGCGCACCTGCCGGATTGAATCGATTCCTGCCTCTTTTCTGGGCCTTGCTGCTTTTGGGCCTGGGGCTCTTGCCAGGCTGCAGCACGCTTCAACCCAGGGCCGCTTCGACCACGAGTTCGCTGGATGACACCAGCAGCAACGACTCGGAAGCCCGCAGGCGTGCCCGCCTTCGTATGGCGCTGGCGCTTAATTATTTTCAGATGGGCAGCGCCCGTGTCGCCCTGGATGAAATCAAATTGTCTCTGGCCGCAGACCCAAGCTTCAGCGATGCGTTGGCTTTGCGCGGCCTGGTTTACATGAGTCTCAATGAGTTGAGCCTGGCCGAGCAAAGCTTCTCGCAAGCCTTGGCCTTGAACCCACGTGATGCCAATGTGATGCACAACAGCGCCTGGCTGATGTGTCAACAATCCAGATTTGCCGATTCCTGGCCGCTGTTTGCCCGTGCATTGGCCAGCCCCCAATACGGGGATAAGGCCAAGTCGTACCGCCTGCTCGGTTTGTGTCAGATCAAAGCGGGGCTAGCCCCCCAAGCTGAAGATAGCCTGGTGAAGTCTTTTGAGCTGGAACCCAACGACCCGCTCACCCGTTACAACCTGGCCTTGCTGGTGTTTCAACGCAAGGATTTAGAGAAGGCCCGTTTTTACATCCGCCCCCTGAACAACAGTGAATTGGCCAATTCACAGACGCTCTGGTTAGGTATCAAGGTGGAACGCCGTCTCCAGAACCAGGACGCCGTCTTGCAACTGGCTTCACAATTAGAAAAACGTTTTGCCCAGTCCACAGAGCTTAGCGACTATCACCAAGGGAAGTTTGATGAGTGAGAAAGAATCAACATTCGTGCACGACACACCCCATCAGACCCCTGCAGGGGACACCGCGGCCATGTCTGCAGGTGCCATGCTGCGTCAAGCGCGTGAGGCGTCTGGTTTGCACATTGCCGCGCTGGCCGTTTCGCTGAAAGTGCCCGTGAAAAAGCTTGAGGCGCTCGAGGCGGACCGGTTTGACCTGCTGCCCGATGTGGTGTTTGTGCGTGCGCTGGCGGCCAGTGTTTGCCGAACGCTACGCATTGACCCCGCGCCCATCATGGCGCGGTTGCCAGATTCCATGACACCGCGCCTGAAATCGGTGGCGCAGGGCAGTCGGGTGTCGCCGAATTTTCAGATCAGCTATGGCAATTTGCCGTTTTTTGGCCAGTTCTCCAAGCCGCTTGGTCTAGCCATGTTGCTGTTGCTGGTGGGCATGGCGGTACTTTTATTTTTCCCATCCCAGCAAACTGCACCCACGGTCAAAGTCACGACTGTCGAGCCCATCCTTAACGTACCGGCACCCTTGCCCCTCCCTCCAGCGTCGGCCTACGCGACTGTTACCAGCCCGATACCGGGCGCTGTCGCCACACCCGGGGTTGACGCGTCTGCAGGTGCGGTCAATTCAGCGTCGGTTGTGCCGGGTTCTGGCTTGACTACCGGGCTGGTGGTTTTGAAGGCTACCGCCCCAAGCTGGGTTGAAATTGTGGATGCCCGGGGTATTGTTCAGGTCAGAAAAACAATGCAAGTGGGTGAGTTGCTGGGTGCCTCAGGAAATTTGCCCCTCTCCGTGGTACTTGGACGCGCCGATGCAGTGCAGGTGCAGGTTCGAGGTCAAGCTTTCGATGTCAAGGCCTTGGCCAAAGACAATGTTGCGCGCTTTGAGGTGAAGTAATGCAGTTACCAGGTCCTATTGCCACGGCGTTTCCCAAAGCCCGGAATTCACGCCAAGCCCAGGTCAGTTGGGGCTCGAAAATAATTACCGTGGGTGGCGATGCCCCCGTGCGTATTCAGTCCATGACGAATACAGACACGGCCGATGTCATTGGCACGGCTATTCAGGTGAAAGAGTTGGCCCTGGCGGGCTCAGAAATGGTGCGACTGACCGTCAACACGCCTGAAGCCGCCATGGCCGTGGCGCCCATTCGGGAGCAATTGGACCGCATGGGCATTGAGGTGCCACTGATTGGTGACTTTCATTACAACGGCCACCGCTTGCTGACCGATCACCCGGATTGCGCACAGGCTTTGTCGA
>JBIKZP010000343.1:0-3544 GCA_044354655.1 Rhodoferax sp.
TGATTGGCCTTGACGGCACCAAACTGCTTGCTGATGTTGTGAAAGGCAACAGCCGTGGTCATGGCGCGGTCAAGGCATCAGGCGCGAAACAAGGGCTTCAAAACAAGGACTTAGACGGGGCAGCTGTTGGCGGCGCGGTAGTCCACCACCTTGACTTTGCCCGACAAAATGTCCTGGCTGGCCTGCTTGATGCGGGCTTCCATGGCGGGGGTGATGAGTTTGCGGTTGTTCTCGTCAAGCGCCCAGTCCACGCCGCCTTCCTTCAGGCCTTTTTCGGTCACGCCAGCTTTCCAGGTGCCTTTTTTGACGCTCATGAAGCCGTCATAGACCGCGTTGTCCACGCGCTTGAGCATGGAGGTCAGGATGAAGCCGGGGAACAGCGGGTTCTGGTTGGAGTCCACGCCAATGCCGAGTTTGTTTTTGTCTTTGGCCGCTTGCAAGGCGCCCATGCCGCTGCCTCCGGCGGCTGCAAACACCACGTCTACGCCACGGTCAAACTGGGCGCGTGCCAGTTCGCCACCTTTGGCCGGATCGCTCCAGGCGGCAGGGGTGGTACCCACCATGTTCTGCGTGATTTCCACCTTGGCGTCGGCCGCCTTGGCACCTTGTGCATAGCCGCAACCAAAGGCGCGAATCAACGGAATGTCCATGCCGCCTACAAAGCCCACCTTGTGGCTCTTGCTGGCCAGTGCGGCAGCCACGCCCACCAGGTAGGAGCCTTCTTGCTCCTTGAACTTGACGGAGTTGACGTTGTCGCCTTTGACTTCATCGTCAACGATCATGAACTTCACTTTGGGGAATTCTTTGGAGACGGTGGCAACCGCGCTGGTCATGGAGAACCCGATGGAAATGACCAGGTCGACATTTTTGCGGGCCATGCTGCGCAAGACTTGCTCGCTTTGGGCGTCTGCCGTGATTTGCGCTTCCAGGTAATTGATCTTGGTCTCTTTTTTGAAGCGCTCAGCACCCTCGTAGGCGGACTGGTTGAAAGACTTGTCAAACTTGCCGCCGCCACCGTAAATGACCGCGAGTTTGGGGTCGGCCGCCTGCGCGCCCAGGGTCAACAAAGTGGCGCTGGCAATCAGTGAGAGAGATTTGAAGTTCATGTTTAACTCGTTCAAGGTGGGTGGGGGACGTTCATTATGGCGGACTATCCGCCACGCAAGGCCTGCAAACTGGCAGCCAGGGTCGCATCCAGGGGGAGCGGTTCGCCACCCCACTGAGCGGCCAGAAGTTCAGCACAAAGTACCGACAGGCTCAGGCCCCGCGAGCCCATGCCTGCGCACATCCACACGCCCGATTGGGCCTCCTCGTCGAGCGGTCCGACCAGGGGCAGGCGGTCCAGGGTGACGCAGCGGGTGTTGGCCCAGGCGTTGACCTCGCCTGCATTAAATTGGGTCGCCAGCACGCGAGCCGTCTGCGGTTGAATGCGCTGCAGACGCTGAAGGTTGTAGGCGTGCAGTTGCGCTACGCTGGGTAGCGGCTGTCGGTCTGGTGTGTAGCTGGCGCCGACAAACCAGGCCGGCCCGGTCGCGGTGGGCACGTGGGCCACCAAGCTGCCGGCGCCGTTGACGGGATAGGGCGCAAAGCTGGCTTTGTCCTCCTTCGCGTCGGTGTCTACATGACGGCCCCAGGACAGTTGCCCGTGCATGCCGTGCAGGGCCGCCATCTGGCGCTCACGACCCAGGTGGGGTGCCAGCTGCGGGTGCAACTGCGCGACCAGGCGGCGTGCGTCCATGGCATTGGCCAGTACCACGCGCTGGGCCCTTGCCAGCAGTTGGCCATGGGCGTCAAGCAGTTCCCATTGACCGGCCTCTTGACGCAATACGGCCACCTGGCTGCCTCCTTTGAATCGAATACCCGGCTGGCGCAGCCAGGCTCGAATTAACTGGGCTGGCTTGAGCCAGGCGGCTTGGGTGTGCCAAAGCGCCGGGTCGCCGGGCTGCAAAACGTCAGCCCAGCGGGGATGGGATTGCCCGGAGACGATCTCGGTCCATTCTTGCGCGCTTGCCGAGTCAGCGTGGGGCAGGGTGGTGATGCCCTCAAGACAGCGCTCCAGCGTACCTGTCTGGTCCCAGTCGAGGCCGGCTTGCAGCAGCGTGCGAGCCTGGTGCAGCATCAGACGCACACCAGCGCGCGAGAGCCGCGACAGGGCGCAGTCATCGCCAGACACATGCGGCACCACCAAGCCTACCGGCAGTCCCGAAGCCCCTGAGGCGGGCGCATCGGCCTGGTCCAACACCTGTACTTGCCAGCCACGCCGGGCCAGGGCGGAAGCCACGCTGGCCCCGGCCACACCCGCGCCAACCACGACACAGGTGCCTGGCTCAGCGATGGCTTGGCCCAGGCGGCTGCGGCTGTGTTGGATGACCCAGCGCGGTTGGTATTGAAAGTGTTCAAGCCGGGTGATGGCAGCTGCTGTTGTGCCGTCTGCGTTGGGCACAAATCCGCATTGCAGCAGATCGGCCCGTCGTTCCGGGTCCGGTGATCGTACGACCAGGTGGGTGCCGCGGCGGCTACAGCGCGCCAGGGCCTTGGTGGTCCAGATAGTCCAGCAA
Organism: Rhodoferax sp.; assembly: GCA_044354655.1. GTDB lineage: Bacteria > Pseudomonadota > Gammaproteobacteria > Burkholderiales > Burkholderiaceae_C > Rhodoferax. The sequence continues at coordinate 2,559 of JBIKZP010000343.1, forward strand.
CCGCCCCGTTCAGGGCCAGTGTCCAGATAAATGCTGTCGGCGTGAAACTGCTGGTCGCGCAGCAGAGCCAGCGTTTCGCCTACGCAGAGGGTCAGCATGACCTGGCCGCCCTCAAACATGAGCCGGTGAAAGCCTGGCAGCAGGCCAAACCACTGGCTGGTCAAGTCAGGTACCAGTGGCTCCAAGTGGGGTTCGCTTTTGGTCAGTGCCAACAGCGACTGAAGGTCGGGCACATGGGGGGTGAGTGCCACGTAATGCAGCACGCGCGGGCGCTGCGGATCGCTTCGCCAGGCATGCCAGACGCTTAGGAAACGCAGCCCCGGGTCAAATCGGGTGTCGAGAATTCGCCAGACGGGCTGATCCGCCCAAGCCTGCGAAAGGCCGAGGTGGTCCAACAAGGCGTCAGCCACTGGCCAGGGCGCACATGACCGGTGTCAGGGATTGGGGGGCACGTAGCCTTGGGCGGCGTCTGCGCCATCTCCAAAAAAATGATTTTCCATCTGACGCGCCAAGTACTGGCGGGCGCGGGCATCGGCCAGGTTCAGACGGTTCTCGTTCACCAGCATGGTTTGGTGCTTCATCCAGGCCGCCCAGGCCTCTTTGCTGACGCTCTCCCACAGGCGCTTGCCGAGTTCACCGGGGTAGGGTGGGAAATCAAGACCTTCGGCTTCGCGGCCAAGTTTGATGCAATTCACAGTACGAGCCATTTGACACTTTCGACGATAGGGGGAGGTTTTCTACAGAGGGTGGACTTTAGCAAGCTTTACCTTTTCCAGGCCCATTGCAGGGTCGGTTTTGCTTGCTTTTCGAAACAGTGGCCTAATATCGGTCTCAGAGATGTTATTCAATCTCGTTTTATCCCTAATATTGGCCAGTTACCAAGCCTGGCCCAAGTATGATCTAACTTATGGCAAAAGCTGACACCAAAACGACAATGCTGGCCGACGGGCTGCGTTACAAATCCAAAGTATCTGGTTCCCCCTTCA
>JBIKZP010000344.1:0-3542 GCA_044354655.1 Rhodoferax sp.
GCTGGCCTTGCAGACCGTGGGGGCACCGGCCACAGCCGACTTGTCGCGGCTGGCGCAAGCGCCGGCGTTGTCGGTCGAATGGGACTTGCAGCGCAGCACCGAGGAAGATTTCAAACCGGCGTTTCAAAACCCCTCGGCTGAAGTCAGGGGCCGCTACGTGGCACCGTCAGGCACGGTGGGCCTGTACCTGGGCTACTACCAGGCGCAGAACTACCAGCACAAACTGGTCAGCTCCGACAACGTGCTGCTGCTGAGCAAAGACCCGCATTGGGTGCAGGTGGCCAGTGCGCCGCGTGACGGGCTGTGGGGTGCGCAGACAGTGTCGGTGCGTACGGCGCAGTTGCGCCCCAGACCGTCGGCCAACTTGCGCAACGAGACGGGCTTGCTGGTGTGGCAGATCTACTGGATCAATGGGCGATTGACCGCCAGTGACTACCAGGCCAAGGCACTGATTGCCCTGAACCGCCTGATGGGTCGCGGCGATGCCAGTGCCGTCATCGTGCTGCATACCGCGCAGGGGCCCGGTGCTGATGCGCTGCTGCACGCCTATGTGAACGGCAACTACGCCGCCATTAACGCCTGGCTGGAACAGCCGGCAACAACTCCGACTCTTAAAGGACTTTGAATGACTGTGCTTGCGGTAATTGGACTGGGCTATGTGGGCCTGCCCCTGGTGGTGGAGTTTGGCAAACACTTGCGCACCATTGGCTTTGATATTGCGCAGAACAAGGTGGCGTGCTGCCTGCGTGGCGAGGACCCCTCGCGTGAGTTGAGCCCGGCTGAAATGGGGGCGTCGCCATTGGCTTTTTACACCGCTGACCACGCCATGCTGGCCGAGGCCGACATTGTCATTGTGGCGGTGCCCACACCGGTGGACAACGCGCATATTCCAGACTTTCGCCCGCTCATAGGCGCCAGCGAGAGCGTGGGGCGCCACATGAAAAAAGGCGCCATCGTGGTCTATGAATCCACCGTGTATCCGGGCGCCACCGAAGAGGTCTGCATTCCGGTGCTGGAGCGTGAATCGGGGCTGGTCTGGAAGAAAGACTTTTTTGTCGCTTACTCCCCTGAGCGCATCAACCCTGGCGACAAAAGCCACACGCTGACCACGATTTTAAAAATCGTCTCGGGCGATACGCCGCAAACGCTGGACACCGTGGCCAAGCTGTACGAGACCATCATCGTGCCCGGCGTGCACCGTGCTTCCAGCATCAAGGCCGCCGAGGCGGCCAAGGTGATCGAGAACACCCAGCGAGATCTGAATATCTCGCTCATGAACGAACTGTCCATCATTTTTGACAAGCTCGGTATCGACACCACCGAGGTGCTGGAAGCTGCCGGCACCAAGTGGAATTTTCTCAACTTCAAGCCCGGCCTGGTGGGCGGGCACTGCATTGGCGTGGACCCGTATTACCTCACGCACAAGGCCGAGATGCTGGGCTACAACCCGCAGGTCATTTTGGCCGGGCGTCGCATCAACGACGGTATGGGCAAGTTTGTGGCCGAGCAGACCATCAAGAACATGATTGCCGCCGGCAGTTACGTCAAAGGCGCCAAGGTCAACGTGCTGGGCATCACCTTCAAGGAAAACTGTGCCGACCTGCGCAACTCCAAGGTGATCGACATCATCAACGAGCTCAAGGCCTATGGGGTGGAGGTGTTTGTGACCGACCCCCAGGCCCTTTCCAGTGAGTCTCTGCAAGAGTACGGCGTGCCGCTGTTGGCCTGGGCCGACTTGCCGCGTGCCGACGCCATTGTGGCGGCGGTGGCGCACCGCGAGTTCACCGCGCTGTCGACCGAAGACTTTGCAAAAAAGTTGGTGAAGGGCGGCACCTTCATCGACGTCAAGTCCACCTTCGACCGCAGTGCCATTGAAGCCGCAGGCTACCGCTTGTGGCGCCTCTAAGGCTTGTGTGCATTGCCGGAGACTTTGCTTGAGCACCGATCCCAGGCCCCTTGTGCTGCACGTCATGCACCGCTTTGATACCGGCGGGCTGGAGAACGGCATCGTCAACCTGATCAACCACATGCCCACCGATGCCTACCGCCATACGGTGCTGGCCTTGACCGACGTCACCGAGTTTCGCCAGCGCATTGTGACCCCCGGTGTTGGCTTTATTGCCCTGGACAAAGCACCCGGCCACGGCGTCTGGCAGTACGCCAAATTGTTTCGGCTGTTTCGGGAGCTGCGTCCTCACATCGTGCACAGCCGCAACCTGGCGGCGCTGGAAGTGCAGGTGCCCGCCTGGGCGGCGGGCGTGCCAGTTCGCCTGCATGGCGAGCATGGCCATGATGCGCGCGACCTGGGCGGGCACCGACAAAGTTACCAGCGCGTGCGCCGCTTTTACCGCCCCTTTGTGCACCACTACCTGGCCTTGTCGCAGGAGTTGGCCCATTACCTGGTGGACAAGGTGCACGTGCCTCGCCCAGCCATCACGCTGGCCAGCAATGGCGTGGATACGCGACGCTTTCGGCCGGCCCCGGGTGGCCCGCTGCACCTTGAGGGCTGCCCCTTTGATCCAGCCCGCCATTGGCTGGTGGGAACGGTCGGACGCATGCAGCCAGTCAAAGACCCGCTGATGCTGGCGCAAGCCTTTGTACTGGCACATGCCCAGGCGCCCGAGCTGCGTCACCGCATGCGGCTGGTGATGGTGGGCGACGGTCCCCAGCGTGAAGCGGTCCACCAGCTGCTGGCCCAGGCGGGCTTGGACCACCTGGCCTGGTTGCCGGGCGAATGCCACGATGTCGCGCCGATGCTGCGCGGCCTGCATGCGTTTGCCTTGCCTTCGCGCTCGGAGGGCATCAGCAACGCCATTCTGGAGGCCATGGCCAGCGGCCTGCCGGTGCTGGCGACGGCCGTGGGTGGCAATGCCGAACTGGTGCTGCCGGGTGTGACCGGTTACCTCACGCCACCGCAAGACCCACAGGCCATGGCCAGCCACCTGATCGCGCTGGCGGGCAACCCGTATTTGACCGACCGCCTGGGGCAAGCCGGGCGCCAGCGCGTGCTGAACCATTTCAGCTTGCCCACCATGGTGGCCACCTACCAGCGCGTGTATGCGCAGCAGTTGCAGCGCCACGGCGCGCATGCTTTGAGGCACTGAACACCATGTGCGGCATCACAGGCATTTTTGACATGCGCGGCCTGCGCGACATCAACGCGCAGGTGCTGCAACGCATGAACGACGCGCAGCTGCACCGGGGGCCGGATGACGGGCGCTTGCACCTGGAGCCGGGTGTGGGGCTGGGGCACCGGCGCTTGTCCATCATCGACATTGCCAGTGGCCAGCAGCCGCTCTTTAACGAAGACGGCTCGGTGGTGGTGGTCTTCAATGGCGAGATTTACAACTACCAGCCGCTAATGGCTGAGCTGCTGGCCTTGGGCCATGTGTTTCGCACCCGCAGCGACACCGAAGTGCTTGTTCATGCCTGGGAGGCCTGGGGGCCCGATTGCGTGAAACGCCTGCGCGGCATGTTTGCCTTTGCCCTGTGGGACCGCACCCAACAAACCTTGTTTCTGGCGCGTGACCGCTTGGGCGTCA
>JBIKZP010000345.1:0-3540 GCA_044354655.1 Rhodoferax sp.
GCAAGCCGACCTGGCGCAGGCTCAAAACGCCCAAGCCACGCTGCAAAATGAACGTGAACGCCTGCTTTGGCAAATTGGCGAGGTCGACAAACTGGCGCCGCAAGCGGGTGAGTGGGACGAACTCAATACCGAGCACGCCCGGTTGTCCAACGCCCAAGCGCTGCTCGATGCGGCCCAGGGTGCGCTGCTGGCGCTTGATGACGACGAACACAACGCCCTGCGCGCTCTGCACCAGGCCAGCCAGTTGCTGCAACAACAAGTGCAGCACGAGCCCCAGTTTAAAGAACTGGGCGATCTGCTGAACTCCAGTCTTGTGCAAGTACAAGACGCGGTACACACCCTGCGCAGCTACCAGCGCAACACCGAACTCGATCCCCAGCGCCTGAGCCAGCTCGATGAGCGCATGGCCCTGTGGCTGTCGCTGGCCCGTCGCTACAAACGCAGCCCGCAAGAGTTGCCCGACTTGCTGGCCAGTTGGCAGCAAGGCTTGCAGCAACTCGATGCAGCCGCCAACCTGAGCGCCTTGCAGGCACGAGAAACTGCCGCGCACAACACCTATTTACGCGAAGCCCAACAGCTTTCCAAGGCGCGGCACAAGGCGGCCCCGCTGCTGGCGGCTACCGTGACACAGGCCATGCAAGGCTTGGGCATGCAGGGCGGTCAATTTGAAGTGGCTATCCAGCCAAGCGCACAGCCCATGCAAAGTGGCCTGGAAGAGGTCCATTTTTTGGTAGCCGGTCACGCGGGCAGCACGCCGCGCCTGGTCCACAAAGTGGCCTCAGGCGGCGAGTTGTCGCGAATGGCTCTGGCCATCGCCGTGACCACCAGCCAGCTCGGCACCGCGCAGACCCTTATTTTTGACGAGGTGGATGCCGGCATAGGCGGCGCAGTCGCCGACACCGTGGGCCGTCTGATGAAACAGCTGGGCCAGGACCGACAGGTGCTGGCTGTCACCCACCTGCCCCAAGTGGCGGCCTGCGCCGACCACCATCTGGTAGTAGCCAAACAACGCCAAGGCCAGACCACTGAAAGCTCGGTCAGCGCCGTGCTGGGCGAGCAGCGTGTGACCGAAGTGGCGCGCATGCTGGGAGGCGAGCGGCTCTCGGGCACCACCCTGGCCCATGCGCGTGAAATGCTGCAGATCCGCGAGACGCCCTAACTGCAAGTGCAACGGCAATTGCAACCACCACGACAACCACAAACCCCCACCCCAGCATGAACCAAGACCACCCCGGTGAACGCCCCCAGGAAGCCGCCAAGGAGCCCCTCAAGGACATGCAAATGGTGCTGATCACCGGCATGTCCGGCTCGGGCAAGTCGGTGGCGCTGCACGCGCTGGAAGACGCCGGCTTTTACTGTGTGGACAACTTGCCGCCAGAACTGCTGCTGCCCTTTGTGGCACTGGAACAGCAGCACCAAGCCAGCCGCGTGGCGATTGCGATGGATGTGCGCAGTGCCAAATCGCTGCCCCTGGTGCCCTTGCAACTCGACGCCTTGCGACAGCAGGGCATGCATGTCAAATCGCTATTCCTGGATGCCACCACTGGCACGCTGGTGCGCCGCTTTTCGGAAACCCGGCGCAAACACCCCCTCTCGCAGTCGGGTTTTGTCGTCGAATCGGCCCAAGACCAGCGCCGCGATCTGGTTCAGTCCATTGAGTTGGAGCGCCAACTGCTGCTCGACCTGCGGGAACACGCCCATGTGATTGACACCAGCATCATCCGCCCCTCGCAGTTACAAGGTCAGGTGAAAGACCTGATTTCGGCCACGACCGAGCAGATGACCCTGGTGTTCGAGTCCTTCGCCTTCAAACGCGGCGTGCCAGGCAACGCCGACTATGTGTTTGACGTTCGTATGCTCCCTAACCCGCACTACGAACCGACCTTGCGCCCATTGACCGGGCGCGATGCCCCGGTGGTGCAATTTTTAAAAGAGCAGCCAGGCGTGCAGCAAATGCTGGGCAACATTCAGCAGTTTCTGAACCTGTGGCTGGAAGCGCTGGCCAAAGACCACCGCAGCTACGTCACGGTGGCCATTGGGTGTACCGGTGGACAGCACCGCTCGGTTTACCTGGTGGAAGAGCTGGTGAAGCTGTACAGCGACCAATGGGTCACCTTGAAGCGTCACCGCGAGCTTGATGGCGTCTGAGACCGGCGCCCACGCTTAAACAGACTTACAGGGCCTCTTGCGCCATCAGTTTCCTGACCGGCGCAGGCAGCCCCAGGCCGGGCCAGGCCTGTGCCGCTATCCAGGCCCCAGCCATCCCGGACAGTTCAGGTAAATCAGCCAGACCCGAAGCAGACACCTTGAGCTGCACCGGGTGCAGGTGCAAGTCTTTGTGCGTCAGCACGTGGGTAAAAACCTGCAGGTCGCGCAGCTGGCTTAGGTAAGGTGTTGGCAGCGCGGTGTGCATAGCCGCCAGACTGTCGAAGAGCGGAAAACAGTAAAGCCCTGCCCAGACCCCGGGCGTAGGCCGCTTGCTGAGCCAAACCTGGCCATCGTCAGTACGTGCCCACAGCAGCCAGAGGGACTGGGCACTGCGCTTGAGCTTGCGGGTTTTAACCGGGAATTTTTCTGGCGTGCCTTGGCGATGGGCCGCGCAGTCAGCGGCCAGCGGACACTCGCTACAACGGGGTTTTTTGCTGGTGCACAGCGTCGCCCCCAGGTCCATCACGCCCTGGGTGTAGCGCGGCATGGCGGTGGTGAGCTGCTGCAGCGGCAGCAAACGCGTCGCCTCGTCCCACAGCAAGCGTTCGTTGCGGCTCAAGGCCAGGTCCGGCTCGAACCCCAGAAAGCGCGTCAACACCCGCTTGACGTTGCCGTCCAGAATAGCCACCCGCTCAAAAAAACACAGCGAAGCAATCGCCGCCGCCGTGGAGCGGCCAATACCGGGCAGGGTTTGCAACAGCTCGGCTGATCGTGGGAAGGCGCCACCATACAGCGCCATGACTTGGCGCGCACACTGGTGCAGATTGCGGGCGCGGCTGTAATAACCCAGCCCACTCCACAGGCCCAGCACATCGTCCAGCGGCGCGCTAGCCAGGCTAGCCACATCGGGAAAACGCGCCATAAAGCGGGGAAAGTAATCCAGCACGGTACTGACCTGGGTCTGCTGCAGCATGATTTCGGAAAGCCAGATGCGGTAGGGGTCGTGGGTATTTTGCCAAGGCAAGTCATGCCGGCCATGGCGACTCTGCCAGTTCACCACCCGGGTAGCCAAGTCCGGCGCCAGGTTCATGTCGGTTGCCTTCGTCATTGTTTGTCAGATCCGTAGGTGGCTTGAAATCAGTAAGCCCGAAAAAACCTGGGCCAGCGGCTCAGGGTTTCTGGCACCGGGGACAGAAAAAAGTGGACCGCTGGCCTTGCCGGATGGATTTGATCGGGGTACCGCATACCCGGCAGGGCTCGCCTTCACGCCCGTAGACCATGGCTTCGAGCTGAAAGTAGCCATTTTCTCCGTTGGTGCTGGAGAAATCCCGCAGGGTGCTGCCGCCCTTGGCCACAGCCCGGGCCAGCACCTCACGAATCGCCGCGTGCAGC
>JBIKZP010000346.1:0-3524 GCA_044354655.1 Rhodoferax sp.
GGCCGAACTCGGCTATGACGACAAATACTCTTTCAATGGTTTGTTGCAAGTGACCACCGATGGCAACCCATCGATTGGCGAATCGTCCAAAGTGCGCGGCCTGTGGTACGCCGAAGCGGTGTGGGTTAAAGACGGCCCCGGCGTGGGCAAGTTACTGGCCGACTGGATGACCGATGGCTACACGCACCTGGACCATGCCCGCATCGACGTGGCCCGCTTCTACCCGTACCAGCAGGATGAACAGTACATCCATGACCGCTGCTACGAAGGCGCCTTCAAAATTTACAACCCGCCCGTGCACAACCGCGAGCCCTACAGCGCCGGACGCGGCATCTTCAAGAGCCCGTTCTACGAGCGCGAAAAAGCGCTCGGCGCCTATTTCATGGAACTCTCTGGCTGGGAGCGTGCGCATGGCTATGCCAGCAACGAGCATCTGTTTGAGGTCTATGGCGACAAGGTGCCGGTGCGTGCCAACGAGTGGGACAACCGCCATTTCTGGCGCGTATCGAACGCCGAGCATCTCAAGATGTCGGAAGACGTGGGCATGATCAACGTCTCGCACTTTGCCGAGTTTGATGTGGAAGGCCCGGACGCGGCCGACTTGCTGGAATACATCTGCGTGGCCAAAGTGGGCGGCGACACGGCCGTGGGCAAAGGGGTTTACACCCACTTTCTGGACGCCAAGGGCGGCGTGCGTGCCGACCTGACCGTGTTGCGACTGGGGCAGGAGCACTACCGCATTGTCGACGGCGCCGACGCCGGCCACCGCGACCTGACCTGGGTGCGCCGCATGGCGCAAGACCGCGGTGCCAACGTCAAGATCACCGACACCACCACGGTGTACGGCTGTCTGGGGGTGTGGGGCCCCAACGCCCGCGCCACCATCCAAAAAATTGCCGATGAGCCTGAGGCCTGGACCAACGAGAACTTTCCCTTTGCGGCCTTGCGCGATTTGAAGATCGCTGGCGTGCCGGTGCTCGCTTTCCACATTTCGTATGTGGGCGAGCAAGGCTGGGAGCTGCACTTCAAGTACGAAGACGGCCTGGCCTTGTGGGATGCGCTGTACGCCCTGGGTGTGACACCTGTGGGCGTGGAAACCTATGCCAACAGCCGCCGTATGGAGAAGAGCCTGCGCCTGCAAAACGGCGATTTGCTGACCGAGTACAACTTGTTTGAAGCCGATCTGGCCCGCCCCAAGGTGAAGGCCGCCGACTTTCATGGCAAGGAAGCCCACATGAAGTTTCGCGAGCGCGAGCACCAACCGGCCATGCTGTGTACGCTGACCATGACCAGCAACATCGACAGCACCGGCGTGGCGCGCTATCCCCTGGGCAATTTGGCGGTGATGGACCCTGCTACGGGTGCCACGCTGATTGACGAACTGGGCCGCCGCTCGTACACCACCAGCATTGCCTTTGGCCCCAGCATCGGCAAGAACATTGCGCTGGCCTATTTGCCCTATGAGTATTGCCAGGTGGGGCGTGAGTTGCAGGTTCAGTACTTTACTGACGTCTACCCAGTCAAGGTGGAAGCCGTTGGTTACGGGGCCTTGTACGACCCCGAAAATACCAAGGCCCGTTCTTGATGTAACTGCGACCCTGTGCCGCCAGAAAAAACCCCCCGCACGGTCATCCCTGCGGGGGTTTTTTTCAGGGCTGAATCTGCTGGGTGCTGGGTGGAAGCGGATTTACTTTTGGGTTTGCACCATCTTCATAGCCGATGAAATGAGTGCTGACACTTCGGTCATGTTGCTGGGAACAATCAAGGTCGTGTTGGCGTCAGCGGCCACTTTGGCGTAGGCGTCCACCGCTTTTTCTGCCACCTTGAGTTGAACAGCTTCTGAGCCACCGGGTTGTCGGATGGCGCTGGCAATGCGTTCAATCGCTTGGGCGGTGGCTTCAGCCACGGCGGTGATGGATTTGGCGTCACCTTCTGCCTTGTTGATCACGGCTTGCATTTCACCCTCAGAGCGGGCAATGAAGGCCTCGCGTTCACCAGTGGCAATGTTGATCTGTTCCTGGCGCCGGCCTTCAGAGGCCGCAATCAAGGCACGTTTTTCACGCTCGGCCGTAATTTGCTGTTGCATGGCGTGCAGAATTTCCTTCGGTGGCGTTAAATCCTTGATCTCATAACGCAGCACTTTCACGCCCCAATTCAAGGCCGCCTCATCAATGGCTTGCACCACTTGGGAATTGATGATGTCGCGCTCTTCAAAGGTTTTGTCCAGCTCCAACTTGCCGATAACCGAACGCAGCGAGGTTTGCGCCAGTTGCGAAATGGCCATGATGTAGTTGCTGGAGCCATAACTGGCGCGCATGGCGTCAGTCACCTGAAAGTACAGAATGCCGTCTACCTGTAACTGGGTGTTGTCCCGGGTAATGCAGACCTGGCTAGGAATGTCCAGCGGCACTTCCTTGAGCAGGTGTTTGTAGGCCACCTTGTCGACAAAAGGCATTAAAAAATTAAGGCCGGGAGTCAGCGTGGCGTAGTACTTGCCCAGCCGCTCGACGACCCAGGCATGTTGCTGGGGCACGATTTTGACCGACTGGGTAATAAATATCGCCGCGATGACGATCAGGATGATTGCAATTTCCATGGGGTTTTCCTTAAGGGTGGGTGTCGTTTTGCGAAGCAGTGTGTCGGGTGAAGGCGGCGTTTTCTGGCATCAGTTTTTCCTGAGGATCAAACGGTTGCCCACCACTTCCACAATCGTGTGGCTGCCCGGTGCGGCCACAGCGCCAGGCTCCAGGGAGGTGTCCCAATGCGCGCCACGGTATTTGACCGAGCCGGTTCCGTTAGGGAGCCAGGCATCGACTTGCACCGTCTCACCAATGTCCAGGTTGACATCACGGTTGGCGCTGGCCTGTGGCGGGGAGGGTTGTCTGAGTTTGTAGCTGCGCCAGGCGGCCACACTGCCACCGCCCAGCACGGCAGCCGTAACCAGTTGCACGGTCAGACTCGCGCCTGCATGGGCGGCCAGCGCAGCTGCGGCCATGCCTATGCTGATCATGAGCAGGTAAAAGGTGCCGGTGACGAGTTCGACCGCAACTGCGGCCCCCACCAGCAGCCACCAAATTGTTGAATCCGCCATATTTCTTCCTGAATGTGTGTGTGACGAGACATTTTGGGGCAAATGGCCGGCAGTGCAAGGGTTCTGACTTAATTAGTCCTTACACTTCGCGCCTGTTTCCTTTTTTACCGAGATAGGCTGGAGTGCCCGCATGAAATTTCGCTTCCCCATTGTCATCATCGACGAGGACTTTCGCTCTGAGAACACCTCAGGCTTGGGCATTCGCGCGCTTGCCCAGGCGATTGAGACTGAAGGCTTTGAGGTGCTGGGTGTCACCAGCTATGGCGATTTGAGCCAGTTTGCGCAGCAGCAAAGCCGTGCCAGCGCTTTTATTCTGTCCATTGACGACGAAGAGTTCACGCCCGGTCCTGATCTGGACCCTGCCGTTTTGAACCTGCGCCACTTCATTGCCGAAGTGCGTCGCAAAAACCTGGACGTGCCCATCTACGTCTAT
>JBIKZP010000347.1:0-3513 GCA_044354655.1 Rhodoferax sp.
TGATGGTGGAGGGCGACCGCGTGGTGGGCGCCATCACGCAAGTGGGTATCCGGTTTCGGGCCAAGACCGTGGTGCTGACCGCGGGTACTTTCTTGGACGGCAAGATTCATGTCGGCCTCAATAATTTTGCCGCAGGCCGCGCTGGCGACCCGCCTGCCGTGACGCTGAGCGCCCGTCTTAAAGAGTTGAAGCTGCCGCAGGGCCGTCTCAAAACCGGCACGCCGCCCCGGCTCGACGGCCGCTCCATTGACTTCAGCCAATGTGTGGAACAAGCCGGTGACGGCATGCCCGGCGGTATGAGCGCACAGATGCCGGTGTTCAGCTTCATGGGCCGGGTAGAGCAGCACCCGCCGCAAATGTCGTGCTGGATCACACACACCAACGAGCGCACGCACGACATCATTCGTTCCGGCTTTGACCGTAGCCCCATGTTCACCGGGAAAATTGAAGGTGTAGGCCCACGTTATTGCCCCAGTGTTGAAGACAAGATCAGCCGCTTTGCCGACAAAGACAGCCACCAGATTTTTCTGGAGCCCGAAGGCCTGACCACCCACGAGTACTACCCCAACGGTATCTCCACCAGCTTGCCCTTTGACATTCAGTATGCGCTGGTACGCTCTATGAAGGGGCTCGAAAACGCGCACATTATTCGTCCTGGCTACGCCATTGAATACGACTACTTTGACCCGCAGCAACTCAAAAGCAGCTTTGAAACGCGCGCATTGAGCGGGCTGTTCTTTGCGGGACAAATCAATGGCACCACCGGCTACGAAGAGGCGGCGGCACAGGGCCTGTTTGCGGGTGTCAACGCCGCCTTGCAAGCCGGCGCGCCGAATGTCTCTGCCGCTTGGACCCGGGACACCTGGGTGCCGGGCAGGGACGAGGCCTACCTGGGCGTACTGGTGGACGACCTGATCACCAAGGGCGTAACAGAGCCTTACCGCATGTTCACCAGCCGCGCCGAGTTTCGTCTGCAATTGCGCGAAGACAACGCCGACGCCCGCCTGACCGAAACCGGTCGCCAACTGGGCTTGGTGGACGATGCGCGTTGGAGTGCCTTTTGCCGCAAGCGCGATGCTGTTTCACGTGAAACCGAACGCCTGCGCTCGCTTTGGGTGAGCCCCAAAAACCTGGCGGCGGCTGAGGCCGAGCGGGTCTTGGGCAAAGCCATTGAACATGAATACTGCCTGGCCGAATTACTGCGCCGCCCAGACGTGAACTACGCCGGCTTGATGTCTCTCAATGGCGGTAAGTTTGTAGGGGCTGAGCTGGGTGCCGGCGTTCCACGTGAAACAGTGGCGCCGGCAGAAGACTTGTCAGGCGACGTACCAGGCGACGTGTTCCGGGCCGTGGTGATTGAGCAGGTTGAAATTGCGGCCAAGTACTCTGGCTACATTGACCGACAAAAGGACGAGGTAGAGCGTGCCGCCCATTACGAGCACCTGAAACTACCCACGGAGTTGGATTATTTACAGGTACAAGCGCTCAGCTTTGAGGCGCGCCAGACCTTGAACAAACACCGGCCCGAAACGCTGGGCCAGGCTTCGCGCATCTCGGGCATCACGCCGGCGAGTGTGTCGCTGCTGCTGATACACCTGAAGAAGAGCAATTTCAAGGGTTTTGTGGCGGCCAGCAAGGCGGCGGTCTGATGCGCCCCTTGGAATCTACTTTGCGCCAGGGCGCCCAGGCACTGGGCTTGACGCTGAGCGAGACGCAAATCACACAATTGCTTGACTACCAGGCCCTGATTCAAAAGTGGACCCAGGTCTACAACCTGACCGCAGTGCGTGACCCCGCCGAGATGATGACGCACCACCTGCTCGATAGCCTGGCGGTGATTGCGCCCTTGCGCGCCATGCAGTCGCGACTGGCGCAATCCGAAGGGTGGGCGTCTCCAGCAACATCCTCGCGTTTGCTTGATGTGGGCTCCGGGGCAGGATTGCCCGGCGTGGTAATTGCCATTTGCTGCCCTGACATGGCGGTGGACTGCGTGGACACGGTGGCTAAAAAAGCGGCTTTTATTCAGCAGGCGGCGGTCGCCTTGAAGTTGCCCAATCTACGCGGCTTGCACGCCCGGGTAGAAAACCTCACCGACAAGTACCCGCTCATCAGCGCACGCGCCTTTGCCTCGTTGGTTGATTTCACGCGCTGGTCGCAAGCCGCATTGGCAGAGCAGGGCGTTTGGCTGGCCATGAAGGCCAAGCACCCGGCGGACGAAATTGCCGCCTTGCCGGCCGAAACCCAGGTGTTTCACGTGGAACCCCTGCGGGTACCGGGGCTGGACGCCGAGCGTTGCATCATCTGGCTTAAGCGTTAGCCGGTGTGTCCTGACCCGTTCAAAGCGGGGCGCCCTGGCTAACGTAAACTCAGCCCCTCACCATGAATCAAATCTCCCCATGTTTGGCGTAGCGGATTACGGCGCATTTGTTGTCGCCATCATTGTTTTTCTACTCATTCCCGGCCCGGGCAACCTGGCCTTGATTACCTCCACCAGCAAGGGCGGTATTCGGGGCGGTCTCGCCTCTACCCTGGGTGTGATTTTGGGCGACCAGGTGTTGATGTGGCTGGCCGTGGCGGGTGTGGCGGCGCTGCTCGGCACCTACCCCACGGTGTTTCACGCGGTGCAGTGGTTGGGTGCTGCTTACCTGGCTTGGTTGGGTGGCAAGATGCTGCTGGCCAAACCGGGCGACGCGCCGGTGCTGCACATGCAGCCCAGCCATTTCTTGCGCCAAACCCTCATGATCACTTTGCTCAACCCCAAGGCCATTGTGTTTTACATGGCATTTTTCCCGCTGTTTGTCGACCCGGCCCGCCACCAGGGCGTGGTTACTTTTGCCGTGATGGCGCTCACCATCGCCGCGTTGACCTTTTTGTATGGCCTCATCGCGGTGCTGCTGACCCATTTTTTGGCGGAGCGCGTGCGCGCCAGCCCCCGCATCTCGCAAACCATGGAAAAGCTGGCGGGTCTGTTTTTGATTGGCTTTGGTATCAAGCTGGCCTTGAGCCGCTGACTGTTGCTCTGACTTTTGCTGCCAACACATTGCACGCCATCATGCTGAAGCCCCGCCGACACGCCACCCACCCCCCGCTGTGCGCTGGTGTTTCACGTGAAACCTATCGTCCCTCTTTTTTCTTCCCACTCAGGTAAGCACCCCATGGCCAAAATTTTCTGCGTCGCCAACCAAAAAGGTGGCGTTGGCAAAACCACCACCACCGTTAATCTGGCGGCGGGTCTGGCCAAGGTGGGGCAGCGCGTGTTGATGGTTGACCTTGATCCGCAGGGCAATGCCACCATGGGTTCGGGCGTGGACAAGCGGCAGTTGGCGCTCAGTATTTATGACGTGCTGCTGGAGTCGGCCTCGGTGGCAGAGGCGCGCGTCAAAAGCGACAAGTTGGTGCAAGGGGGTTGCAGCTACGACATTTTGGGCGCCAACCGGGAGTTGGCTGGGGCTGAGGTGGAACTGGTGGATGTGGAGCGGCGCGAGCGCCGCCTCAAGCAGGCCTTGGCAGAAG
>JBIKZP010000349.1:0-3502 GCA_044354655.1 Rhodoferax sp.
TTGTTGCTGATGCCGAGCGTTCCGTACTGAGCGACCGTGCCGATGATCGTCAAATTGCCAGTGGGGTCGTCGTTGACGTTTTGAACCACCGTGGTGGCTGCACTGAACTTGAACTCGGCCTTGTTTGTCAAGTCCGTATACGAAGCCTTGACCGCGAAGAACTTGCCGACGTCGGCTTGGGTGAGCGTGTAAGTGGCGCCCGTGCCGTTGTTCGTGATGGCTGTCGCTGTGGCGGATACCGCTAGGAGTGCTGTCGCGCCGCTATACCACTGGTAGGTCACCACGGCGCCCATGCCGTCCAGATCATCCAAGGTGGTGCTGTCTGCGGTGAGGACTTGGCCCTGGGTCGGGTTGCCCGTGATCGTCACGGTGCCCGTGGGGGTGTCGTTGACGTTGGCTACCACCTTGGTGGCTGCACTGAACTTGGACTCGGCCGTGTTTTTCGAGTCCGTATAGGAGGCCTTGACCGCTAAGAACCTGCCGACGTCGGCTTGGGTGAGCGTGTAAGTGGCGGCCGTGCCATTGGTCTCAATGGGGGTCGCTGTGGCGGATACAGCTAAGAGTGCTGTCGCTCCGCTATACCACTGGTAGCTCACGGTGCCCATACCGTCGGTATCAGCCAGCGTGTTGCTGGCGACGAGCTGGGTGTTCTGGGCGGCTGTGCCCGTGATCGTCACGGTGCCCGTCGGGGCGGCCAGGTTTTCTGATAAGTTGAGCTGAAGGGTTGTGGCCTGTAAATTGCCAACGCTGGTTTCAAGCACCCAATTGGCGGCGTCAACTTCGCCAGGAACCGCCACAGAGCCCGTCAAGCCGGTGGATGCAGCAACGTCCAGGCCACTGAGCTTGGCGAGTTGCGTCACAAATGCCTGCCCTGCGTCGCCTTGGGCAACATCACAGCCATAGACCATCAAATCGGCGCCCACAGCGAGCAGTTTGGCAAGCCCCACCAATTCGCCCTGGTGCTGCTCAAGTGCGGCTGAATCCAGCACCGTACTGCCAAGTTGAATTTCACCGGTAGCCCCATGGCTTACAAGATGCAGCGCATCAAAACGGGTGGTGATTCCCGAATCGGCCTGTTGGTGCAGGAAATCAAGTATCTGCGTGAGTCCGTCCTGCTTGTCATTGAGCAAGAGCACCGTGTAGCCTTGGGCCAGCTGGTTTTGTACATACTGGGAATCGCGCAAACGGGAATCAATGACGACTAGTTCTGAGTTCATGCTAGGTACTCCAATTAATGACTAAATGTTTATTTATTCAATTCACTTCAACATGAAGTGGTCGACCGTCAATTTACAAATCCCAGGGTTTAAAGCTCGTCCGCTTAGAAACCATCCTTTTAAAACGCTGCTTAGATTTACTTTTGACAACTCAATGAGCGAGTTATAAAAATTTATTTTAGTTTCATTTTTTAATTTTAAAAATTAATTATGTTATTTATAATTTAATAATCTAACTAGTCAGCCGAATGTAGTAAAAAAATAATATCAATGTAATCACATGAAAAAGGTATTTACAAAATTTGCCGATCACATTCCAATGTGATTTAAATAAAGATAAAAATATATAATATTTATAGTTATCTTTATCAAATTAAACATAATATGGGAACCATTCGTGTCTAATCCTCCTTCGTTGTCCGTCCTGTTGGTCGAGGACGATGTCGTTTTTCAAGATACATTTGCGCGGGTGTTCGCACAGATGGGGGGCGACTGGAAGATTTATGCCTATCCGGATGGTGCAAGTGCTCTGGAGGCCTTGGCCAAGCCGGATTGCCAATTCAATTTGGCACTCATCGACATTGGCTTGCCCGACATTTCAGGCATTGATGTGATCGCTGCGGCACGACAGCGGTTTGCCGAATTGCCGATTTTGGTGACCACTGCCTTCACGGCCGAAGAAACTTTTTTGTCGGCCATTCGCGCAGGGGCCAGCGGTTATTTGCTCAAAGGCGACACCGACGTGGCGCTGGGTCGCTCGATTGAGCTGGTGCTGCAAGGCCAATACCCTGTGAGCCCTGCTTTGGCCAGGCATTTGTTCAGGTTGGCAGGGGCGCCCAACCCCATGGCCTCGTCAAAAGAGTTGAACCTCTCACAACGTGAGCTGGAATTGCTGCAGTTCATTGCCAAAGGTTGCAGCTACGCCACTTGTGCCGATGTCATGAACATTTCACTTTCTACGGTTCAAACGCACATTCGCAACATGTACCGCAAGCTGGAGGTTTGCAACCAGCGGCAAGCGATTACCAAGGCGCAGTCTGCAGGGCTGCTGAAATTCTGATGGTGTTTTACCGCCTTGCTCTTTGGAGCTTGCTGGCCCTGGGTTTGCTGAACACGGGGTGGCTTCTGGCGGCCCAGCCAGAAAAGCCCTCGACAGAGCTGACGCAGGCGCTGATGAAGGGCCTGGGCCCTGAAAAAGTTGTGAACTTGCCGCACATGATGGCGTCCACAGACTTTGAGCCAAAGGGCAGTCTGGTCAGTTACACGCTGCAGATAAACCTGGCTACTTTGCCCGATGAGCCCCCGGGCATTTATGTGCCCAAAATGTCTTTGGCCGGCAAAGTCTATGTAAACGGCCAATTTTTTGGAGCCTGTGAACGCGGGCAACTCCAAGAGGTGCGCTGTTTGCATCGCCCCTATCTGTTCAAAACGCCGGTCTCTTTTTGGAAGCTCGGCCCCAACGAAATTCGGTTTGAAATTTACGCCGACGCGCGTCAAAGCAATGGCTTGTCAAGCGTCAGGGTCGGTCATGTTGAAACGCTGGACAGCCGTTTCTTCCTTTGGCGATACTGGCTTCAGGTAGACCTGATGACGGGGCTGAGCTGGTTGTCCGGATTGCTGGGCGTGATGGCTTTGGCCGTGGGTGTCGTGTTGCGCAAGGATTCTGTGTATTTGTGGTTTGGCCTGACCAGCCTTGTCAACGCCGTTGCAACAGGCAGTGTCTTCATGAGCCGGCCGATGATTGATCCGGATGTGTTCAGCTGGCTTGTTTTTGCCAGTCGCTTTGCATCAGGGCACTTGTTGATTTTGATGTTCGCCTCTTTTTTCGAAAGGCTCAGGCCCCGAATTTACTGGGGTGTGCTGGCCTATACCGTGCTCTCGGTGGTCCTGATCGGCTTGTCTGACAGCAACCGCACGCTGGTGACGGCTCTTTACCTGCCGCTTTTGCTGGCTGTCTTGTTGATGCCTGTGTTGATGCTTTACTGGACCTGGAAAACGCGACAGATCAAACATATTTTTGCGACCACCATGATGGCGCTGATCACGGTGGCCAGCAGCTTTGACTGGCTCAGGTTCACGGGTGAATCTGCGTTTGTCGGCCTGTATTTCATTCCTTATGCGTACAGCGGAACCTTGTTTATGTTTGGCGGCATGTTGTTCTCCTTGTTGGCGGTTGCTTTGATCAGCTCACAAAACCAGAGTGCCGAGCTGGAGATGAGGGTTGAAGAGCGCACGGCTGAACTCAATGCGCTGCATGACCGGTTGCTGAATTCAGAAATAGACCG
>JBIKZP010000348.1:0-3502 GCA_044354655.1 Rhodoferax sp.
GGAACAGCGCCACCACGGCCCGGTGTGAGTCGTCCTGCTCGGAACGCTCGCCGGGCTCAACAAACCAGTAGCCCATGACCCCGGTGAGCTCATGCCCATCCAGGCGGCGCAGGCGGTTTTCGCGCAGGTCGCGCTCCACCATGGGCGCGTCCACCACGGCCACGCCGGCGCCTGAGACGGCGGCATTGATGGCCTGGTCCATGGTAGAGAACGCAATGCCGGGGCGCGCGTCGATGTGGCGCACGCCCAGTGAGGCAAGCCAGTTTTCCCAGATCGGCAGGCGTTTGCTGCCCGCCAGCACATGCAAGAGCGTGGTGGACGACAAATCGGGCGGCATGCCGTTGCTCCAGAGTTCGGGACTGGCCACGGCAATGTAATGTTCCTGGCGCAGTAGCCGGCAGTCGCTCTTGCCCCAGGGTTCGGCCAGAAACATCACCAGGCAGTCGTAGGGCTGGGCTTCGCGCAGGGTGGCTATGGTGTTGGTGGTGATGGACAGATCAATGTCGGGGTGGCGGCTGTGAAAGCTGCGCAGGCGCGGCGCCAGCCAGCGCGAGGCAAAGGTTTCGGGCACGTTGACGCTGATGCGCTGGCGGGCCCCGAGTTGCTGAATCTGGTCGACCGCGCTGGTGATGGTCTCAAACGCCGCCTCCAGGCTTTGGGCCAGCACGCTGCCCGCGGGCGTCAAGATCAGTCCTTGGTAATGGCGCACAAACACCGGTTTGTCCAGCCAGTCTTCCAGTTGCTTGATCTGGCGGCTGATAGCGCCCTGGGTCACGTTGAGCAAATCCCCGGCTTTGGTGAAGCTGCGGGTGCGCACCGCCGCATCAAAGGCGCGCAAGGCATTCAGGGGCGGTAAACGTTTCATGGGCGCCACTGTACAGCGAGTTTTCACTGCTCCTGAATCGGGGACAATTCGGCTTTAGCTAGAACACGGGCGAAATTCAGAGTGACTCCACTACCTCCTTCTTTGCCAACTGCGCCACTAAGCAGCGCCAGCAGCCCAAGCCCTTCGGAGGACAACACCTCCACCACCATGACGCCCCTGGAGCGCCGCGCCAGTCTGTCTCTGGCGGCCATTTTTGCTTTGCGCATGCTGGGTTTGTTTCTGGTGCTGCCGGTTTTTGCACTGGAAGCCGCCAAATACCCGGGTGGCGATGACCCCGCTCTGGTCGGCCTGGCCATGGGCATTTATGGCTTGACGCAAGCGCTGTTGCAAATTCCTTTTGGCCTGGCGTCGGACCGGCTGGGGCGCAAGCGCGTCATTATTTTTGGCCTGCTGGTGTTTGCCGTGGGCAGCTTGATGGCGGCCCAGGCCGACAGCCTGATGGCGCTTTTGGTAGGGCGCAGCGTGCAGGGCGCCGGGGCCGTGTCGGCGGCCGTCACGGCGCTGCTGGCCGACCAGACGCGCGACCAGGTGCGCACCAAAGCCATGGCGATGGTGGGCGGCAGTATTGCGTTGATGTTTGCGCTGTCTTTGTTGCTGGCGCCGCTGTTGGTGGCGCTCTTGGGCTTGTCGGGTTTGTTTGGCCTGACGGCCGCGCTGGCACTGGCAGGTGTTGCTGCGGTGCTCTGGCTGGTGCCACCGGCGCCGGTGCTGCATCACAACGCCCCGCGCGGGCGTTTGGCTGAGGTGCTGAGCCACGCCGGCTTGCTGCGCTTAGACGCTGGCGTTTTTATTTTGCACGCGGTGCAACTGGCGATGTGGGTGGCGGTACCGGCCTTGCTGGTGAAAGCCGGTTTGGACAAGGCGCAGCACTGGATGGTGTATTTGCCAGCAGTATTGGCTTCTTTTGCGGTGATGGGGGCCACCTTGTTTCCGCTGGAAAAACGCGGCTACCTGCGCGCCGTGTTCCTGGCGGCCATTGGCCTGATTGGGTTGGTGCAGCTCGGTTTTCTGTGGAGCGCCCAGGCACCAAGCCTGAACGTGCTGGCCGTGCTGTTATTTTTGTTTTTTTGCGGTTTCAATGTGCTCGAAGCCAGCCAGCCTAGCCTCGCCTCGCGCATGGCCCCAGCCCATGCCCGTGGGGCGGCACTGGGGGTTTACAACACCTTGCAGTCGCTGGGCTTTTTTGTCGGTGGCGCGTTGGGTGGCTGGCTCATCAAGCACGTGGGCGTGCAGGGACTGTTTGAAGTTTGTGCGGTGGCTATGTTGGCCTGGCTGCTGATTGCCTGGAGAATGCGCACACCGCCCGTTGCGTTGCCACCGACCGCGCCAAAGGCAGGATAATCAACCCATTCAGGAGAAACACACCATGGCATCCGTCAACAAAGTCATCCTCGTCGGCAACCTCGGCCGCGACCCCGAAATGCGCTACCTGCCCAGCGGTGATCCGGTGGCCAACATCACCATCGCCACCAGCAGCAAGTACAAAAGCAAGACCGGTGAAATGGTCGAAGAGACCGAATGGCACCGCGTCACCTTTTTTGGCAAGCTCGCTGAAATTGTGGGTCAATACCTGAAAAAAGGCCGTCCCGTCTACGTGGAAGGCCGCATCAAGACCCGTAAGTACACCGACAAGGATGGCGTCGAAAAGTATGCCACCGACATCATTGCCAACGAGATGCAGTTGCTCGGTGGCCGCGAAGGTATGGGTGAGCCTTCGCACGACGACGAAGGCGCTGGTGGCGGTGGCGGTGGTTATGCCCGCCAGGCACCACAGCAGCGCTCGGCGCCCCCTGCAGCCGCAGCTGCGCCCCGTCAAGCACCCGCCCAGGCCCGTCCTGCCAGCGGTTTTGACGACATGGACGACGATATTCCGTTCTAAACGTGGACTTCTCCGTCCACGGTTTGGCGCAAGTTCTCCCTGGACTGGCGCGCCCCGTGGACCCTGTGCAGCTGGGCCTGCACACCCTGCTCGCCCTGGCGATGTGGCACGTGATGCGCTGGAGCTGGCGTGTGCCCCAGCTCTACCCCTTGTACCCGCTGTTTTGGCTGCCCGGCACGGTGGCCCACGAATTGGCGCACCTGCTGATGGGCTTTGTGTTCATGGCCCGGCCCGTGAGCTTCTCCGTCATCCCCAGCAGAACGGGCGACGGCAGTGGCTGGAAGTTGGGCGAGGTAGGTTTTACCAACCTGCGCTGGTGGAACCAACTGCCTGTGGGGCTGGCGCCTTTGCTGCTGTTGCCACCGCTGGCCGCCTGGCTGTTGCTGGCGTCGCTGAGTTCGCCGCTGCTGAGCGGGCCATCTGCCCTGATGAAATTTGCCGCCATTCAATGCCTGGTGGGCGCCTGGCCCAGCCCGACCGACTGGGGCTACGCCTGGCGCACCGTCACCCTGCTGCTGGCCGCCAGCGCACTGGCGGGCGCTGGCTACTGGTTGGTGCAGATGGGGCTGCTGCGTTAGTTTGACGCCAGTCAATAGGCTGCGCCTGACGCCAGGCTAATCTAGCCAAACTGCTCCCCACAGGCCCCCTCAGGCTCCCATTTAGCCCTGGCCGCGACGCCGCAGCCAGGGCTTTTTTACGTGGAGCTTGTACTGAGGGGGGTATCTGAAATATACTAG
>JBIKZP010000350.1:0-3499 GCA_044354655.1 Rhodoferax sp.
ATGGCCGAGCCGATGATTTACTCAGCCTGATGTGCCTGGCCCGCCCCCTGGAAAAAGTGCCGCTTTTGATTGCACCGGCCATGAACCGAGAAATGTGGTCCCATCCCGCCACGCAACGCAACCTGGTTCAACTGCGAGCCGATGGTGCCACCGTTTTTGGGGTAGGCCATGGCGACCAGGCCTGCGGTGAAACCGGTGATGGGCGCATGCTTGAAGCCCAGGAATTGCTCGATGAGGTGGTCGCTTTCTTTCAACCCAAAATTTTGCTGGGGCAGCATGTGCTCATCACCGCAGGCCCCACCTACGAGGCAATTGACCCTGTGCGTGGCATCACGAACCGCTCAAGCGGCAAGATGGGTTTTGCACTGGCCCGGGCGGCCCGCGAAGCCGGTGCTGAAGTGACGTTGGTGGCAGGCCCGGTTAGCCTGGCCGAGCCACGTGGCGTTCGCCGTGTCGATGTGCGGTCTGCCCTGGAGATGGCGCAAGTGGTTGAAGGTGCTGTGCCTGCCGCCACTGTGTTCATTGCTACAGCCGCCGTGGCGGATTGGCGTCCAGCGCTGGCGGCAGATAAAAAAATGAAGAAAGATGGTTCAGGTCGCGTGCCAGAACTGAGCTTTGTGGAAAACCCGGATATTTTGGCCGGCGTGGCGAAGTCGTCCCGAGCCCGCAGCCGGCAACTCTATTGCGTTGGCTTTGCGGCTGAAAGCCATGATTTGCTGACCAATGCCCAGGAAAAACGGCTGCGCAAAGACGTGCCCTTGTTGGTGGCCAACATTGGCCCAGAAACCTTTGGGCGAGACGACAACGCCTTGTTGCTGGTGGACGAGCACGGTAGCAAAGATTTGGGACGTGATTCAAAAATAAATCTGGCCCGAAAACTGATCGCAGAAATAGCCAGCCGCCTACAGGCAGGAGCCCCAAAAAATGAAAATTGACGTCAAAATAATCGATGCCCGAATGACGGAGCAATTACCGTCTTACGCCACCCCTGGCAGCGCCGGGCTTGACCTGAGAGCCTGTTTGCAGGAGCCGCTTACCCTGTCGCCCAATGCGTGGCAACTGGTGCCCACAGGCATTGCCATTTACCTGCGCGACCCCAACTTTGCCGCCATCATCCTGCCGCGCTCAGGTTTGGGGCACAAACATGGCATTGTGTTGGGCAACCTGGTGGGTTTGATTGACAGCGATTACCAAGGACAACTGATGGTCAGTGCCTGGAACCGCAGTGACAAATCCTTCACGATTGAGCCGATGGAGCGTATTGCGCAACTCGTCGTTGTTCCGGTGGTTCAGGCGCAGTTCAACGTGGTGACTGAATTCCCGACCAGCCAGCGTGGCGAGGGCGGGTACGGCTCCACGGGCAAGTCCTGATTCAATGCAAGGTGCGTGGGTCGGACGTGCTCTCGGGCAAGGTATGGATTTTGAAGAAGCCGGTACCTGCTGAGCCCGCTTTTATTTCTTCCGAAGTCGCTTCCCGCACTGACTCAATCGTCAGGTTCAAACGCAGGGCAATACCTGATAAGGGGTGGTTGCCGTCCAATACGACGTGCTCTGGGTAGATGTCGGTGACGACATAAATGGTGTCTTTTTTGGCCTCTGGATTGCATCCGACAGGCAAGGCGTTGCCCTCGAAGATCATGCCTTCTTCTATCTCGGCTGGGAACAATTTTCGCGGTTCCAGCAGAACCAATTGCTCATTGAAATCTCCAAAACCTTGCTCAGGTTCAATTTGCAACTCGGCTTTTCCTCCGGCTTGCTGCCCAAGAATAGCCACTTCAATCACGTCAAGCAAATCGGCCCCGCCCACCAAAAATTCGACGGCTTCGTCGAGTACATCCAATTCTTCCCCAAGGGTATCCTTGAGGGTCCAGGTCAGTGCCACGACACAGGGTTGTTTAATTTCCATACGAGAATGTCCAGTGTGAGAGAGTAAGAGAGTTAGAGAGTGAGAAAGTAAAAAATGATGACACCAAAGAATGGGAGACCCACATGAATGTGAATCAGCCTTTGCAATTGTTGGGCGGCATGACCCCCCAATTATTCATGAAGCGCCATTGGCAAAAGAAACCGCTGGTCATTCGGCAGGCTTTTCCTGGTTTTACCCCCTTGCTCAACCGGAACGAACTTTTCACTTTGGCGGCCCAGCAAGAGGTTCAGTCCAGGCTGCTGATCCAGAACGCTGGACGTGCAAAGCAGGGTTGGCAATTTAAACAAGGTCCGTTTGATCGGCGTGAACTGCCTGCCCTCAAGCGTCCTGGCTGGTCGCTTCTAGTCCAGGGCGTTGATTTGCACCGTGATTCGGTGCATGGGTTGATGAATCAATTTCGATTTATTCCCGATGGCCGTCTTGATGATCTGATGATCAGTTATGCCAGTGATGGTGGAGGTGTTGGGCCGCACTTTGACAGCTATGACGTGTTCCTGTTACAGGCGCATGGTCGTCGGCGCTGGCGGATTGGGCGCCAAAAAGATCTGTCTTTACAAGAGGGGATGCCACTGAAAATTTTGGCGAATTTCGAGCCCGAAGAGGAGTTTATTCTTGAGCCGGGCGATATGTTGTATTTGCCACCCAAGTACGCGCACGATGGCATTGCGCTTGGCGAGTGCATGACGTATTCCATTGGTTTCAGGTCGCCCAGCCGGGGAGAAATTGCGCAAGAGTTGCTCCAGCGTATCGCTGACCAGGCGCAAGACACCGCCGGCAGTACTTTGTACAAAGACCCACGCCAGGAGGCTGTTGAGAGTCCAGCAGAAATTCCCGCTGGCATGTTGTTTTTTGCCCAGGATGCGATGGCACGGGCCTTGAATGATCCCTTGATCATGGCGCGTGCTTTGGGTGAGTATTTGACTGAGCCCAAGGCCGATGTCTGGTTCGAGTCAGCCGGTGCCCCAGCCACGGAACACCCTGGCGCGTTGCAACTGGACCGCAAGACCAAAATGATGTTTGATGCCTCACACATCTTCATCAATGGCGAAAGTTTTTTGGCATCGGGTAAAGACGCAAAAATAATGCGCCAACTTGCCAACGACCGTGTCCTGCAGGGTGGCGCATTCGACACGCTGAGTGCACAAGCGCAAGAACTGCTGCTGGATTGGCAAGACGCTGGGTGGATCCAATAGGGCATCGAATAACCCTATGACTTGCAACTTGCCAAAAAGGTCTCAAATTTCGTCTTATAATTCGAAGCTAAGCAAAAAAGCTCGAGTCAATTTTGCTTAGTCTTGGCAGATTATCTGCTTTGACAATTTCCGGAAATTGTTTCGTTAACTTACTAGGTATATCCAAATGAATAAATCGCTCGTATTGGCTGCTGTGATCGCTGCTGCTGCATTGGCCGCTTGTGGTAAAAAAGAAGAGGCTCCTGCTGCTGCACCTGCCGCTGCTGCTCCTGCTGCTTCTGAAGCTGCTCCTGCCGCTGCTGCACCAGCATCTGCTGCATCCAAGTAATCAGTTCACTACTGATTGAAAAAAAGCCACCTTCGGGTGGCTTTTTTTTGT
>JBIKZP010000351.1:0-3495 GCA_044354655.1 Rhodoferax sp.
CCATCTCGTCGGGTTCGCAACCGGCCACAGCAAAGCCCAGAAAACGGCCCAGCGGTTGCAGGCCTTTCTTCTCGGCCAGGGTTTCGCTCATTACCACCACGGCGCCGCCGCCGTCGGAAAACTGGCTGGCATTGCCTGCTGAGATCAGGCCACCGGGAAGCGCAGAGCGCAAACCGCTGATGCCTTCTTTGGTGGTGCCGTCGCGAATGCCTTCGTCATGACTCACGGTCACTTGGCGGGTGGTCAGGCCCATGACCTTGTCGGCCACGCCCATGGTGACGGTGATGGGGGCAATTTCAGCGGTGAACAAACCGGCGGCCAGCGCGGCGGTGGCGCGCTGCTGGCTGGCGGCGCCGTATTCGTCCATGGCGTCACGGCCGATGTTGTAGCGCTTGGCCACGTTCTCGGCGGTTTGCAACATGTTCCAGTAAATCTCGGGCTTGTTCTTGACCAGCCAGGGGTCGGCCAACATGTGGGTGTTCATTTCTTGCTGCACGCAAGAAATGCTCTCCACGCCACCGGCCACATAAATATCGCCCTCACCGGCGATGACGCGTTGCGCGGCCAGCGCAATGGTTTGCAGGCCGGAGGAGCAAAAACGGTTCACCGTCATGCCCGATACCGTGATGGGGCAACCCGCGCGCAGGGCTACCTGGCGTGCAATGTTGGCGCCCGTGGCGCCTTCGGGCGTGGCGCAACCCATGATGACGTCATCGACCTCGGCGGCCTCAATGCCAGCGCGCGAAATGGCGTGCTGCACCGCATGGCCACCCAGGGTGGCGCCGTGGGTCATGTTGAAGGAACCTTTCCAGCTTTTGGCAAGCGGGGTACGGGCTGTGGAAACAATAACGGCTGATGACATGGTGGAGGTTCTCCGGGTAAATTCAGGAAAGGGATTCAGGGAACGGTGGCTTGCGCCCCGACGGTCAAGAGGCGGTGGTAAAAGCGAACCAGGTCGCTCAGGTTGTCCACCGAAATACGTTCGTTGGTGCCATGAAAACGCGCCAGGTCTTCAGGTTTAGCCCGCACGGGCGAGAACTTAAAGATATGGTCGCTGATGTCACCAAAATGGATGGAGTCGGTGCCGCCAATCATCAGACCCGGCGCTACCAAGGTGCCAGGAAACACCTCGCGCACGGTGCGGTTGATCAATTGGTAAGGCGCTGAATCGGTTGGGCTGACCTTGGACGCATCTACCGCGCCAGGCAAGGCAAACAACTCAAATTTGTCGGTGCCGGTGGCCTCTTGCACCTGTTGGCGCACGCGCGCCAACACCTGCTCTTTGGTGTCGCCGGGCAAGAGTCTGAAGTTCATGGTGGCCTCGGCAATACCGGGCAACACATTGTCTTTGTTGCCGGCATGCGCCATGGTCAGCGCCGTGGTGGTGCGCAGCATGGCGTTGGTGCTGGCACCGGCCTCCAGCTGCTTTTGCACCACCGGGCCAAACAGCCACAGGTTGGACAAGGCCAACCGGGAGAAGCCGCTCATCTCGGGCGCCACGGTGGCAAACATTTCTTGCGCCACGCCGCGTATGCCCCCGGGCAGTTGGTCGTCATCCACCCGTTTGAGGGCGGCGCTCATCATGGCAATGGCGCTGGTGCCTTTGGGCGGTGGCATGGAAGAGTGGCCAGGCGTGGCCGACATTTTCAAGACCACCGACAAATAGCCTTTTTCGGCCACGCCAATCAAGGCGGCAGGTTGCGCTAAGCCGGGCATGATGCCCTCGGTAATCAGCAGCCCTTCGTCCACCACCCAATCGAGCCGCACTTTGCGTTCTTTGAGCAGGGCAGCAATTTGGGCGGCGCCCCGCAGGCCGCCCACCTCTTCGTCCGCGCCAAAGGCCAGGTAAATGGTGCGCTCAGGTTTGAAGTTGCTGGCCGCCAGCAACTCAATCGCCTGCAGTTGGGCGATCAGGTTGCCTTTGTCGTCCCAGGCGCCACGGCCCCAGACGAAACCGTCTTTGACCACGCCGGAGAACGGCTCTTGCGCCCAGTTTTTCTCGGTCCCTGGCGCCACCGGCACCACGTCCTGGTGCGCCATCAGGAGCAAAGGCTTGGCATCGGGCTTGCTGCCGGGCCAGGTGTAGAGCAGGCTCAAGCCCCCCACCACTTCGCGCTTAAGCACGCTGTGTGCCTTGGGAAAACGCGTCTCCAGCAGGCGGTGCAGTTGCAGGAACTGGTCGCTACTGAGGGCTGCGTCATCGCGCGATGAAATGGTTTTCAAACGGACCGCTTCGCCCAGGTGCTGGGTCGCGCCTTGCTCGTCAAAAGCCAGCTTTTCAATCGCCGGCACATTGAGCTGGCGCGAGCCCTTGCGCCAGGTGTTGAACACCAGCACGGCGGCCAGCGTTAGCAACGCCAGCAACAAGCCAAGGAGGACTTTACGGACCATGAAGCACCCGCCCGTCAGTTGAAGGTTTTACCTTCAGCCACCAGGCGCGCCAGCAAAGGCGCCGGCTGCCAGAACTTGGCATCGTCCAGCGGGTTCTGGGCAAAGCGGTTCATGGCTTGCACCACGTTGAACAAGCCCACCTGGTCGGCATAGTTCATGGGGCCGCCACGGTACACCGGAAAGCCATAACCCATGATGTAGACCATGTCGATATCGCTGGCCTTGGAGGCAATGCCCTCTTCCAGAATATGCGCCGCTTCATTGACCAAAGAAAACACCAGACGCTGCACAATTTCTTCGTCAGAAATCTTGCGAGGCTTGATGCCCAAGGCAGCGCGGTGGTCTTCAATCATCTTGACCACTTCTGCATTGGGAATAGCGTCGCGTTTGCCGGCCACATAGTCGTACCAACCGGCGCCGGTTTTTTGGCCAAAACGCCCTTTCTCGCACAAGAGATCGGCGGTCTTGCTGTATTTCATGTCGAGCTTTTCGCTGTAGCGGCGCTTGCGGATGGCCCAGCCAATGTCGTTGCCGGCCAGGTCGCCCATGCGGAACGGGCCCATGGCCATGCCAAATTTTTCCATGGCCTTGTCGACCTGGGCCGGGGTGCAGCCTTCATCCAACAAGAAGCCGCCTTGACGGCCGTACTGCTCAATCATGCGGTTGCCAATAAAGCCGTCACACACGCCGGAGACCACGGCGGTTTTCTTGATCTTTTTGGCCACCGCCATAACCGTGGCCAGCACGTCTTTGGCGGTTTTGGCGCCACGCACCACTTCCAGCAATTTCATCACGTTGGCGGGGCTGAAGAAGTGCATGCCCACCACGTCCTGTGGGCGCTGGGTGAAGGACGCAATCTTGTCGACATCCAGCGTGGAAGTGTTGGAGGCCAGAATGGCACCGGGCTTCATGACGCGGTCGAGCTCTTTGAACACGGCTTGCTTGACGCCAATTTCTTCAAACACGGCCTCAATCACCAGGTCAGCGTCTTTCAGGTCGTCGTAGCTCAGGGTGGTGCTCAACAGGCTCATGCGCTGCTCGTACTTGTCTTGCTTGAGCTTGCCTTTTTTAACCTGGGCTTCGTAGTTCTTGCGGATGGTGGCC
>JBIKZP010000352.1:0-3494 GCA_044354655.1 Rhodoferax sp.
GCCGCGCGCGCGCATTGTGTCGGCCGCCCTGAGCGGTGCCGACCCCACCATTATGTTGACAGGCCCTATGCCCGCTGCGCGCAAGGCACTGGCCAAAGCGGGCCTCACCATGGACCAGATCGACCTGGTGGAAATTAACGAAGCGTTTGCGGCTGTGGCCATGCGCTTCATGAAAGAGATGAAGGTGCCGCACGACAAGGTCAACGTCAACGGTGGCGCTATTGCCATGGGCCACCCGCTGGGAGCCACCGGCGCCATGATTTTGGGCACGCTGATTGACGAGTTGCACCGGCGCAAGTTGCGCTACGGCATGGCCACGCTGTGCGTGGGCGGCGGCATGGGGATTGCCACCATTGTTGAACGTTGCTGAACCCCTACCCTTTCTCGCCTGAAGACACACACTATGATGACTTTGAAAACCCTTAGCTACGCGCTGCAAGACGGCATTGCCACGCTCACCTTTGACGAGCAGGGCTCGCCTGTCAACACCATGTGCCAGCAATGGCAATCCGACCTGAGCGACATCACCGCCCAGGTGCTGCAAGACAAAGAGGCGATCCGGGGCATCATCCTGGCGTCGGCCAAATCCACCTTTTTTGCCGGTGCTGATCTGAAAGCCACCATGCGACTTGAGCCCTCTCAGGCCCACTTGGTGTATGTCGAGATCGAGCGCATGAAGCAGAACTTCCGCGCGCTGGAGACCTTGGGCAAACCGGTGGTGAGTTGCTTGAACGGCACCGCGCTAGGTGGCGGCTGGGAGGTGGCGCTGATAGGCCACCACCGCATTGCTGTGGACGACAGAAAAATTCAGTTTGGCCTGCCTGAAGTCACGCTGGGCCTGCTGCCCGGCGCCAGCGGCATCACCAAGATGACGCGACACCTGGGCTTGCTGGGCGCGCAGCCCTACCTGGTGGAAGGCAAAACCTTTGGTCCTCAGGAGGCCTTGAAACTGGGTTTGGTTCACGAATTGGTGGCACCTTCAGAACAGGCCCAAAGCGAGATGCGCGCCAAGGCACTGACCTGGATTGACGCTCACCCCACAGCCCAGCACCCCTGGGAAGCCAAAGACTACAAAGTGCCAGGCGGCACCCCGGCCAACCCCAAGGTGGCCGGTATGTTGACGGTAGCCCCGGCTATGCTGAGCAAGCAGACGCGTGGTCTGTACCCTGCACCCGAGGCCATTCTGGCCTGCATGGTGGAGGGACTGCAGGTAGACCTGCCAACGGCGCTGCGTATTGAGAGCCGCTACCTGGCCAAGCTGATGACCGGGAGCAACGCCCGCTCCATGATCAACACCTTCTTCTTCAACATGAACGCTATTCGCAGCGGCCAGTCCCGCCCGGGCAAAGCGCCGCGCTTCAAACCGACCAAGGTCGGCTTGCTGGGCGCGGGCATGATGGGTGCTGGTATTGCCTACGTGCAGGCCAGCCAAGGCATTGAAACCGTGCTGAAAGACGTGAGCCTGGAAAAAGCCCAGGCTGGCAAGGCCTACAGTGCCAAGCTCACCCAGGCCCGCGTGGACAAAGGGCGCATGAGCGAACAGGCACAAGCCCAACTGCTGGCGCGCATTCACACCACCGAGCAGGCGGCCGACCTGGCGGGATGTGACCTGATCATCGAGGCGGTGTTTGAAAACCGTGAACTCAAAGCCCGCGTGACCCAGGAGGCCGAGCCCCTGTTGGCCCCAGGCGGCTTTTTTGCCTCCAATACCTCCACCCTGCCTATCAGCGGCTTGGCCAAGGCCAGCGTGGCGCCGGCCAAGTTTGTAGGCATCCATTTCTTCAGCCCGGTGGACAAGATGAAGCTGGTGGAGATCATTCGCGGCGACCAGACCGACGACGAGAGCGTGGCCCGGGCCTTTGACTACGTGCAAGCCATTGGCAAAATGCCCATCGTGGTGAACGACTCACGGGGCTTTTTTACCAGCCGGGTGTTTGGCACCTTTGTGATGGAAGGTGTGGCCATGCTGGGTGAAGGCGTACCCGCTGCGGCCATTGAAAATGCCGGCATCCAATGCGGCATGCCGGTAGGGCCACTGGCGGTGCTGGACGAAACCTCGCTGAGCCTCAGTCTGCATGTGACTGAACAGACCCGCGCCGACTTTACCGCGGAAGGAACAATTTACGACGCTTCTCCGGGCGAACTGCTGGTGGAAACCATGGTGCGCCAACACCAGCGCGCCGGACGCGCGGCCGGCGGCGGTTTCTACGACTACCCGAGCGAAAAAGGTGCCCGTAAGCACCTGTGGCCGCAGCTCAAACCCTTGTTTGAAAAAGCCGACACCCCCTGGAACATTACCGATCTGAAAGACCGGTTGCTGTACCGCCAGGCGATAGAGACGGCGCGCTGCCTGCATGAAAACGTGCTGACCTCGGTGCATGACGCCAACATTGGCTCCATCTTCGGCATCGGCTTTCCGGCCTGGACTGGCGGCGCCATGCAGTTTATTTACGGCATGGGCTTGGCGGCTTTTGCGCAACGTGCCGACGAACTAGCGGCGCAGTTTGGCCCCGGCTTTGCCTTGACACCTGCGGTCAAGGACACCATTGCCCGCTACCAGCCTGTGTATTGAAATCCGCCATGACACCACCTCGCCACCCATCGCGCCTGCGAAAAATCGCCATCGCACTGGCTCTGTACCTCACGGCTGTCGCCTTGGGCGCCGGCTCGGCCTGGTGGGTGCTGCGAAAGGCCAACTGGACGGGCCAACTGGTGAAGGTTGGTGCCTGGCGCGGCAGCACCCTGACGGGCAGTCCGGATGCCGATATGTACACCCGTGCCCGTGTCGCACTGGAAGGACTGCTGGCCTTGGGCCGGGACGAAACCATGTACTACATCGCCACCCAGGATGACTCGGGGCGACCCCTGCGCAGCACCTGCAACTACCGCGTGGCTGGCACGCCGCCCTCCGCTCGCTGGTGGAGCATTACCGCCTATGCCGATGATTTTTATTTGTTTGACGCTCCCGGCCAACGCTACAGCCTGAACGGCAGCACCGCCAAGCTGGATGCCCAGGGCCAGTTTGTGCTCAGCACCGGGCCACGAGAACAAGCGGGTGTGCACTGGCTCCCTACGCCTGGCCAACGCGGCGTGGTGTTGACCTTGCGTCTGTACAACCCGTCACCCGGTTTGCAGGCCGCGCCAGCTT
Source organism: Rhodoferax sp. (assembly GCA_044354655.1). GTDB lineage: Bacteria > Pseudomonadota > Gammaproteobacteria > Burkholderiales > Burkholderiaceae_C > Rhodoferax. The sequence continues at coordinate 3,149 of JBIKZP010000352.1, forward strand.
CCTTGAAGCCACCAACCATCAACCCCATTGGAGCCTGCCCATGAAGAACTGGACCTCCGGGCAACGGCTCTGGTTTTACCGGGTTTTGTCATTGAGCGTGACGGCCGTGCTGGCCCATGTGCTGCTGGTTTGGGCCGTGCCGCGCGTGATCATGAACCGGGTGATGAACGGCCCGGCAGCTCAGGCCATGAACATGCACAACCAGGCCGCGTTTCCACCCGCGGTAGATGCCAGCGCGCGCCGCGTGGTGATGCCCAGCCCGGATCTGCTGTATTCGGTCTGCGTGTTTGATGTCTCGAGCGGACCGGTGCGCGTGAAAGCGCAGCCCCAGCTCAGCACCTACTGG
>JBIKZP010000353.1:0-3492 GCA_044354655.1 Rhodoferax sp.
TCAAACTGGCCTTGCGGCTGGGCTTCCAGCTCGCGGTGTTGGGCCAGGGACTCGCCCACGCTGGCCAACAAGCGCGCCTGCGTGGCCGCGTCAAGTGGCTGGTTCAGCAAGCTTTGGTGGTGTTGTTGCGCTTGGTGCATGGCAAATTCAAAGAAGCCGCCGTGCGCGTGGGCGGCGGCCAGCACCCGAGCCGAGGGGGTCGCCTCGGGCTGGTCAATCAACTGGCGCAGGCCGGCCAAGGTGCTGCTGTAGCGCGTGCCGCCATAAGCTGTGTCCAGCATGTCGGCAAAAGGCTGCATGTCGTCAAACAGCTCGTGCGCCAGCGGGCGCAGCGGCTGCTCGCGGTTGTGGGCCAGCAGCTGCAGGTCGGGCTGACGGCCGCGGTTGACGACGCGGTTCTTGTTTTCATCGTTCTCACTGTGCTCGCGGCTGGTGATGGGTGGGCTGTCGCGAAACAGGCACATCAGCAACAGCACGTCGGCAAAGGTACTTTGCTCGGGCGTGATGCCAATGTCTACAAACGGGTTCAGGTCAAACAGCCGCACTTCCAGATACTCCACGCCGTAAGTGCGCAGTGCCTTGGCCGGGCGTTCGCCGGCTTTGCCAATGCGCTTGGGACGAATACCGGCGTAAAACTCGTTTTCGATTTGCAGCAAGTTGGCGTTGAGCTGCAGCCAGTGGTCGCCCTCGCGCACGCCCAGCGCTTCATAAAACGGGTCGGGTGTGCGAATGGCGTTTTCCAGCGCCTGCGTGTACTCGGCCAGCGAGTTAAAGCTGACCTGCAGATTCGCCTGCGCCCGGTTTTGGTAGCCCAGGTCGCTCATGCGCAAACTGGTGGCGTAGGGGCCGTAGAGCGTGCCGGGGGACAGTTCCAGCAGGTCGGTTTTGCGGCCCTGCAAAAAAGACTGGCCAATAGCCGGCGAGGCGCCAAACAGGTAGGGAATAAGCCAGCTGAAGCGTAAAAAGTTGCGAATCAGGCCGAAATAACGCGTGCTGACAAAGGTCGAACGCTCGGTGCTGTCGCCACAACACGCTTGCAGGGTTTGCCAAAATTCGTCGGGCAGCGACCAGTTGTAATGCGCCCCGGCAATGGTTTGCATCTGGCGGCCATAGCGCAGGCCCAGGCCTTCGCGGTATACCTTTTTGAAGCGCGCGGCGTTGGTGCTGCCGTAGTTGGCAATGGCAATGTCCAGGTCCGAGCCCAGGGCGCAAGGCATGGAGCCGGCCCACATCACCTCGCCCTGCAATTGGCGCGCCGTGAAGCGGTGAAGGTCTTGCAAAAACTGCAAGGGAAACTGCGCGTCTTGTGACGGCGGCGTGATGAACTCCAGCAGCGCTTCGGCGTAATCGGTGGTGATCCAGGGGTGGGTCAATTTGGAGCCCAGCGACAAGGGATGCGCCTGAGTGGAGAGCTGGCCCTTGCTGTCGACCCGCAGGCATTCGCGCTCAAAACCGCGCGTGATACCGCGCAACACCTCCGCTTGACCGCGACTGGAAAACTGGCTGACCGCATCGCAGCACGTAAACTTCAACATAGCTTCTTCTTTGTATAAAACGGGTGGCAGTATGGCAGTTTTTGGCACGTTCCGTGTGACGGGGCACTTGGAAGGGTCACACAGAGCGTAGACAATGCCGCTATGCCTTATTTGCCTAACTTTATTGCCCCCGCCCGTTTCACCGACCCGCAAGCCGCGTTGGACAAAGCGCGTGAAATTTATGACAGCAGCCTGGCCCATCTGCGAGAAGCCATGCAGCGTTTCGTGGCGGGCCAGACCCTGCCTGGCCACGTGCGAGCCTGCTACCCCTATGTACGCATTCAAACCGACACGGTGGCGCGCCTGGGTGGCGCCGACAGCGCGCACCTAAGCTTTGGCTTTGTGGCCGGCCCAGGTCGCTTTGAGACCACGCTGACCCGTCCCGACCTGTATGCCTCCTACTACCTGGAACAGTTCAGCTTGCTGCTCAAAAATCACCAGGTCGAGCTGGAAATAGGCACCAGCTCATTGCCCATACCCGTGCATTTTTCGTTTGCCGAGCACGACCACATTGAGGGCAGTCTGAGCCTGGCGCGCCGCCAGTTGATGCGCGACGTGTTTGACCTGCCCGACCTGGCTGCCATGGACGATGGCATTGCCAACGGCACCTATGAGCCGCGCCGGGGCGAGGCCCAGCCGCTCTCACTCTTCACCGCGCCTCGGGTCGACTATTCGCTGCACCGCCTGCGCCACTACACCGGCACTGCACCTGAGCATTTTCAGAACTTTGTGCTGTTCACCAACTACCAGTTCTACATTGACGAGTTTGTGCGCCTGGGTCACGCCGCCATGCAAGACCCCCACAGCGAATACCTCGCATTTGTGGAGCCCGGCAATGTGGTGACGCGCCGTGTTGGCCTGCCGGCCCAGGCCCACGATGCGTTGGGCACATCGCCCCCGCGCTTGCCGCAAATGCCGGGTTACCACCTGATGCGCGCGGACCGCAGCGGCATCACCATGGTCAACATTGGCGTGGGGCCGGCCAATGCCAAAACCATCACCGACCACATTGCCGTGCTGCGCCCGCATGCCTGGATCATGCTGGGCCACTGCGCTGGCTTGCGCAACACCCAGCAGTTGGGCGACTACGTGCTGGCCCACGGCTACGTGCGCGAAGACCATGTGCTCGACGAAGAACTGCCGCTGTGGGTGCCCATTCCGGCGCTGGCTGAAATACAGGTGGCGCTGGAAGCAGCGGTGTCTGAGGTAACGCAGCTCAAGGGCGCCGAACTCAAAGGCATCATGCGCACCGGCACCGTCGCCTCTACCGACAACCGCAACTGGGAGTTGCTGCCCGACAACGGCCCGCAGCGGCGCTTCAGCCAAAGCCGCGCCGTGGCGCTGGACATGGAAAGCGCCACCATCGCCGCGAACGGTTTCAGGTTTCGCGTGCCCTACGGCACCTTGCTGTGCGTCAGCGACAAGCCGCTGCACGGCGAAATCAAGCTGCCCGGCATGGCCAACCACTTCTACCGCGAGCGCGTAGACCAACACCTGCGCATCGGCATTCATGCGCTGGAACTGCTGCGCGAGCAAGGGGTCGACCAGTTGCACAGCCGCAAGCTGCGCAGTTTTGCCGAGGTGGCGTTTCAGTAAACGCCGGTCAGTAGTTTCGCCAGTAGTTTCACCAGTAGCTTGGCCCGAGGCTTGAACTTGGACTTGAGCCGAGCTTGTGGCTAACGACCACGGGCCTTGTCATCGTTCACAATCGACACCATGTCTTTACCCGCTTCACCTGCCCCCCTTTTCGAGGTCAGTCACCTGACCAAACGCTACGGCGACACCACCGTGGTGGACGACCTGTCCTTCCAGATTGCTCCGGGCGAATGCCTGGGTGTGATTGGCCCTAACGGCGCCGGTAAAACCACCACCATTCGCATGTGCCTGGGGCAGTCTGCGCCGGATGGGGGCAGCATCACCGCGCTGGGCCTGCGCATGCCGCAAGACGCTCTGGCCA
>JBIKZP010000354.1:0-3490 GCA_044354655.1 Rhodoferax sp.
CAGCATCAGCAAAGCCGGCCGCCATTGGGCTGAACTACGCGCCATAAAGTAGGCAAAGGGGTAGGCCAGCAACAGGCACAGCAGTGTGGTGATAGCGGCAAATTTCAGTGAGCTCAGATACGCAGAGAAATACAGATCGTCTTCAACGATGAATAAATAATTGCTCAACTTGATTTTGAGACCCAGCACCCCGTCGGACCAAGTCAGCAGGTCTTTGAAGACCACGTTGTCCATTTCGGACACGCTGATTTTCATGACCACCAAAAATGGCAGCATAAAAAACACCAGCAAAAAAACCAGCGGAACCCCGATCACGAGCCCGCGCCCCCAGGTACCGACCAATCGGTCTCTGAGTTCTGAGAAGTTGAGTGGCCAGGTCATGGGCGGCTTACTGGGTCAAGACAACTGCATCACTGCCGTACCACCAGACATACACCGGGCTACCCCAGGTCAGGCTGCTCTGGGCATGGCGCGCTGCATTGGTGTGGGTGACCTTGACGACAAAACCGTTGTCCAGCTTGACGTGATAGGTGGTCAGGCTTCCGAGATAGGCCAGGTTTTCTATGACACCCTGCACGCAGTTAAAGCCCACTTGTGCCAAAGACTCTCGCTCATCATCCTGAGGCGGCGTGGTTTGAATGGTCATTTTTTCAGGCCGCACCGCCACGTGCACGGTCATACCGGCTGTGCCCGTGATGCCGTGGCTAATGTAGTGACGGCACTCCGGCGAGGCAATCACCACATGGTCGGGTTCGTCAACCTCCAGCTTTCCTTTGAAGGAATTGACGCTGCCAATAAAGTCTGCAACAAAGCGGCAATTGGGTGTTTCATAAATTTCAGCGGGCTTGCCCACCTGGAGAATTTTTCCCTCGCTCATGACGCCAATGCGCGTGGCCATGGTCATGGCCTCCTCCTGATCGTGCGTCACCATCACGCAAGTCACACCCACCTGCTCAATAATTTCAACCACTTCCAATTGTGTGCGTTCACGCAATTTTTTATCCAGCGCGCCCAGGGGCTCATCCAACAGCAACAAGCGGGGCCGCTTGGCCAGACTGCGCGCCAGCGCGACACGTTGCTGCTGCCCCCCGGAGAGCTGATGCGGCTTGCGCTTGGCGTAGGCCTGAAGCAGCACCAACTCCAGCATCTTGCTGACTCGCTCTTCCAACTCGGCCTTGGGCAAACCGTCCCGACGCAAACCAAAGGCCACGTTGTCCCACACACTCAGGTGAGGAAACAGGGCATAGCTCTGAAACATCATGTTGATGGGCCGCTCGTAGGGCGCCAGACCCACAATGTCCCGCCCCTCCAACACGATGTGGCCCGAGGTAGGTGTTTCAAAGCCAGCCAGCATGCGCAACAAGGTGGATTTGCCGCAACCGGAGGATCCCAGCAGGGCAAAAATTTCACCTTTTTTGATGTTCAAGGAAACATCGTCAACCGCATAGATGCCATCAAACTGCTTGATGACACGCTTGATCTGCAAGAAAGGCAGACTTGATTCAACTGGGCTGGATGGGTTCATCACTTTTTTTGTTATTTCATCTAAGCAGCATCAGCAATGCGGCAATGGGCCAGAACAAGGTGGGCGCTCAAATGCCTGATTTGAAGCTGGTGTACACCCGGGTCACCAGGCGGCGAATGTCATTGGTCAAGGCTTTGGGTGGTTTCATGGTGGCCATTTGCGCTGGCGATACAAACACCGTGGGGTTGTTGGCCACTTCAGGCTTGACGAACTTGCGCGACTCTTTGTTGGGGTTGGCGTAGAACACCTTGTTGGTCAAGGAGGCGTGTACCTCGGGACGCATGATGAAGTTGATAAAAGCATGCGCATTGGCCGCGTTGGGGGCGTCAACCGGAATGGCCATCATGTCAAAGAACAAAATGCCCCCGTTGCTTGGGACCAAAGCCTGAATATCCTGCCCGGTCTTGCCATCAATCGCACGCTGGCGGGCGATATTGATGTCGCCGCTCCAGCCCAGCGCCAGACAAATGGAGCCGCCGGCCATGTCGTTGATGTAACCCGAGGAGCTGAAGAGCGTGATGGAGGGCCGAATCGACTTGAGCAGGGCTGCTGCGTCCTGGTAATCGGTTGTATTTTTGCTGAACGGGTCACGCCCCAGGTAATGCAGGGCGGCAGGCACCACCTCAGAGGCGCTGTCCAGCACAGACACGCCACAGCCCTTGAGTTTGCTGACATATTTGGGGTTGAACACCAGCTCCCAGACATTGGCAGGCATGGGTTCGCCGCCCAGCGCGGCCTTGACCTTGGCGGTGTTGATGCCCACCGTGGTGTAGCCCCACAGCCAGTTCACCAGGTACTGGTTACCTGGGTCCAGGCTGGCAATTTGCTGCTGAATGTCGGGGTCAAGATTTTTCAGGTTAGGCAGCAGTGATTTATCGAGCTTACGCAACAAGCCACCGTCCATCTGCAACTTGGCCCAGTTTGAAGACGGCACCACGATGTCATAACCGGTCTTGCCCGCTACCAGTTTGGCGTGAACTATTTCATTGTTGTCAAAGGTGTCATAGCGCACCTTGATGCCGGTTTCTTTTTCAAAATTCTTGATGGTGTCTTCAGCAATGTAGTCCGACCAGTTGTAGATATTGAGAACCTTGGCCTCCTGCGCCAGGGCTGTGGACGACGACAGGGCCACGACGCCAGCGATGAGCAAGGCATTCATCAACTTCCCAACAACTGTTTTTCCAAGTGCATTAGCCAATTTAGTCTCCTGAAATTCGTTAAAACCAACTTAAAACGGAATATTAACCCGACCTATCGATCCGCTTATCCCTGAAAACCCCCATGCAATCCCTAGGCCAGCCAGCCTTTGGCTTTGACGTCTTGGTAGGTCAAATCCAGACACTTGAGGACCAAGGCCATCATTTCGTCAATCTGGGCGCGGGTCATGGTCAAAGGCGGGGCAATGATCATGCGGTCGCCCACGGCACGCATGATCAGACCGTTCTGAAAGCAGTGGCCCCGGCAAATCATGCCCACAGACAAGTCTGCGGTAAAGCACTCGCGTTTGGCCTTGTTTTTCACCAGCACCAAGCCCGCCATGAAGCCACAGGTTTCAGCCGAACCCACCAAAGGATGGGCGGCAATGGTTTCAAAACACTGCGCCAGGTAGGGGCCAATGTCATCGCGCACGCGTTGAGGCAACTGTTCAGCCTCCATGATGGCCACATTAGCCAACCCCACCGCGCAGGCCACCGGGTGGCCGCTGTAGGTGTAGCCGTGCGTGAACTCACCGCCCTTCTCTATCAGCACTTTGGCGACCCGGTCGCCCACCATGACGCCGCCCAGGGGAATGTAGCCACTGGTAATGGCTTTGGCAAAAGTCACCAAGTCAGGTTTGTAGCCAAATTTTTCATAACCGAACCAGGTGCCCAACCGACCAAAAGCACAAATTACTTCGTCACTGATCAGCAAAATGCCATATTTATCAACAATGCGTTGAATCTCCGCCCAGTAGGTGGCCGGCGG
>JBIKZP010000030.1:0-10764 GCA_044354655.1 Rhodoferax sp.
CAACACCGAAACCATCAAGAAAATGCTCGATGGCTATGTGGACAACCTGCACTTTGACGAAGCTTGGCTACCCCATGCCGCTTTCCACCCTTTCTACGGCACTTACCATGCCATGGGCAAGCGGCGCGCGCGTCCCAAAGAAGCGGTGGTCTATTCCACCCAGTCCATTCACAAGCTGCTGGCCGGTATCAGCCAGGCCAGCCACGTGCTGGTGCAAGATTCGCAAACCGTCAAGCTCGACCGCCCCTTGTTCAACGAGGCGTACCTGATGCACACCTCGACCTCCCCGCAGTACAGCATCATCGCCAGCTGCGACGTCGCCGCCGCCATGATGGAGCCGCCCGGCGGCACCGCGCTGGTTGAGGAAAGTATTGCCGAAGCGCTGGACTTCCGCCGCGCCATGCGCAAAGTGGACGACGAATACGGCGCCGACTGGTGGTTCAAGGTATGGGGGCCGGACAAACTGGCCGACGAAGGCATTGGCCGCGCCACCGATTGGGTGCTCAAGGGCGAGAGCAAGAGCGCCAAGGCCAATGCCACTGCCAACTGGCATGGCTTTGGCAAGATGGCCACCGGCTTCAACATGCTCGACCCCATCAAGGCCACCATCGTCACGCCCGGTATGGACTTGAACGGCAAGTTTGCCAAGACCGGCATTCCTGCCAGCATCGTCACCAAGTTCCTGGCCGAGCACGGCGTGGTGGTGGAGAAAACGGGTCTGTATAGCTTTTTCATCATGTTCACCATCGGCATCACCAAGGGCCGCTGGAACAGTATGTTGACGGCCTTGCAGCAGTTCAAGGACGACTACGACAAGAACCAGCCCATGTGGCGCATCCTGCCGGAGTTCTGCCAGAAGCATCCGCGCTACGAAAAAATGGGCCTGGCCGACCTGTGCCAGCATCTGCACACGCTGTACGCCAAATACGACATTGCCCGGTTGACCACCGATATGTACTTGAGCGACCTCACGCCTGCCATGAAGCCCAGCGACGCTTATGCCCACATTGCGCAGCGTAGGACTGAGCGCGTGGAAATTGATAAGCTTGAAGGCCGCATCACCGTGGGCCTGGTCACGCCTTACCCGCCCGGTATTCCGCTGCTGATTCCGGGCGAAGTGTTCAACAAGAAGATCGTGGATTACCTCAAGTTTTCGCGCGAGTTCAACGCCCAATGCCCCGGCTTTGAGACTGACATTCACGGCCTGGTGGAAGAGCAGGACGCAGACGGCAAGGTGCATTACTTCGCCGATTGCGTGCGCGAGTAAGAGCGGCTGGATGTCGGAGCGTTCTGCTCCGTGTCCTCCGCCCGCTAGGCGGGCTCCTCCTTGACCTCCGCAGAACGCTCCGACCCCCAGCCTTTATGGTTATCAGGCGTGCATCAGATTGAGTTGGCGCGCAATGATGTCATGGTTGAGCCACAACACCGGGCCGCTGGGTGCCGATGACTCGCCAAAGATCAGCGGGCCTGTGGCCTCAATCACCAGACCACTGAGGAGGTCGGTGATCAGCGCCTTGTTGTCACGGTGCATTTTCTGCACCTCGTCCGATGTGCCGATGGTCAGGTCTGCCTGAGACTGGCTGTTGGGCATGGGCCAGCCGACAAAATTGCGGAACGGCAACATCACGGGATTACGCTGAAAGTCCAGTACCTTCTCTAACACTTGGTCCAGCGTGAGTCCATCGGCCAGCAGGGCTTCGCAGGCCTGCCATTGCGCCTGTGCCCATGCGCCGCCGTGCTCTTTTTTCAGAGCATTGAGCAAGGGAATCAGTGGCAGCTCGACGCCGGCAAATATGTCGGACGAGTTGGTTCGGATTTCGGGGCAGTTGTAGACCGTGGCCTTGATGCCCTGACTCCAAGCTGCCTCTGCGATGCGCTCCAGCCGCATTTTGGCCAATCCTTGCGTGTAGTTGGTGTACGTTTGCCAGTGGTAGCAGTCGTCAATCAGAATTTCGGTACCGTGGTAACCGTAGGCTGAGTAGCGCACCTGCGCACCTGAGTTTTCAGCGCGGGCGCGAATCGCGGCACTGGCTTCAATCAGATGGCCAAAGGTGTTAGCCGAAACTTCATCAAAATTCTGCAGGATCAACTTGCCAAGATCGCTGTCTAGCAGGGTTTGCGACGACATAAAACGCTCGCCACGGCCTTTGTAGACGCGGTTGGCAATCGCCAAAAAGACCTTGGCCTTGGGGATGCCGCCGGCCATGGTGTGGGCGAAGAAGACGTTACGGCCCTCGGGGATCATGCCGCTCAAGGTGTTCATGACATCCGTGAGGGAATCCGTGAAGCGTTTCACGCCGATGGTCCGGCATTTCTCAATGTGCGCCCAGTCCAGTTTGTCCTCGGTCCAACTTTTCAGGGTCAGTCCGCCCAGCAGGTCGGTGGGCGTGGGTTCACCGACAGGGGCATCAGCATCGAAGCCGGCCATCAGCGGCACGTTGATGATCTTGCCGCCCAGGTTTTGTTCTGAAGCAGCCAGTTCTTCGTCGTTCAGAGGGCGCAGTGCGTTGTTGGCGTCACGCCGGCCTACGGTGATGCCGACGATGGTCATGCCGGCCTGACGTGCTTCGTTGACCAGGCCGTTGGCATAGCCGCGACCAAAGAGCTCACCAAACAACACAAATACATCGCCGGGACGAAAAATGTTCTGTTGGGGAAGTTGGTGCAAAGGAATAGGTGTGTTCATGTTTGTATTATTACTTTTCAGGTTCAGTCAGCCGCCACCGCGCCCATGGTTTTGCTGTGGCCGCCGTCCACATAGGTGATTTCGGCCGTTACGCCGCCTGCCAGATCGCTCAGCATGAAGGCGGCCACATGGCCTACGTCTTCAATTGTCACATTGCGGCGCAGCGGATTAGCCGCTGCCACGTAGTTCAACAGCTTGCCAAAGTCTTTGATGCCGCTGGCTGCCAGGGTCTTGATCGGACCGGCGCTGATGCCATTGACACGGATAGAGCGGCCATCGGGCAGGCTGCCCACGGCCTCGGCCAAATAGCGCACCGACGCTTCCAGGGACGCCTTGGCCAGACCCATGGTGTTGTAGTGGGGAATGATGCGCTCGGCACCCAAGTAACTCAGGGTCAGCAACGCAGCTTTGTCATTGAGGTGGGGCAGGGCGACCTTGGCCATGGCCGGAAAGCTGTAGGCGCTGATGTCGTGGGCAATTTTGAAGTTTTCGCGCGTCAGGCCATCCAGAAAATTGCCGGCAATCGCCTCACGCGGTGCAAAACCAATGCTGTGCACAAAGCCGTCAAACGTGGGCCAATGCGCTGACAGGTCGGCAAACAAACGCTCAATCTGCGCGTCGTCGCCCACGTCACAGTCAAAAATCAATGAGGAGTCAAAGTCAGCCGCCAATTCGGTAATGCGCTCTTTAAAGCGTTCGCCCACGTAGCTGAACGCCAGTTCGGCACCCTGAGCGCGGCAAGCCTTGGCTATGCCGTAGGCAATGGACCGGTTCGACAGCACGCCGGTTATCAGTAATTTTTTCCCTGTCAAAAATCCCATAAGGTCTTCTCTCTCATTCATTCGTCGGTGTGGGTGGGCAATAACCCACATTTTCCGCAGGGCCTGGATCCGGCGGCAGTGCCCTAGTTGATGCAGAATTGTGGCATGCACAGTTTGATGATATTTCTGTTGTGGGTCGTGGCCGCTCCCTCTTGGGCGGCGCACGGCTATGCGCTCTGGGGCGACCTCAAATATGCGCCCGGATTTGCCCACTTTGACTACGTCAACCCCCTGGCGCCCAAGGGCGGTGAGTTGCGCTTGGTCAGCAACCTGCGGGTTTCCACCTTTGACAAGTACAACCCCTTCACCATCAAGGGCTCGGCACCGGCTTACCTTTCGGAGCTGATGTTTGACGCCTTGCTAACTGGCGCCTTGGACGAAACCGGCGCGGGCTATGGCCTGTTGGCCCAAAACGTGGAGGTCGCCGCTGACGGCCTGAGTGCTACCTTCACGCTGCGCGAAAACGCCCGTTTTCACAACGGCTCGCCGGTGCTGGCGAGAGACGTCAAGCACAGTTTTGACACCCTGATGGGGCCGCATACCTCACCCGGCTACAAAACCTTGCTGGAAGATGTGGCGGGTCTAGATGTGTTGAGCGATCGCAGCATTCGCTACCGGTTCAAAAAACCCAACCGTGAGTTGCCGCTGACCGTAGGCGGCCTGCCGGTATTTAGCCACCAATGGGGACTCGAAAACGGCAAACCCAAACCGTTTGACCAGGTGGTAACCGACACCCCCATGGGCAGCGGCCCCTACAAAATAGGCCCGGTGCGCTTTGGCAAGGACATCACCTATGTGCGCGATCCGGACTACTGGGCCAAAGACCTGAACGTCAAACGCGGCAGCGCCAACTTTGACCGCATCACGGTCAAAATCTACAAAGACAACACGGCTCGGCTAGAAGCGCTCAAAGCGGGCGAGTTCGATTTGATGCGCTTTTTCTCGGCCGGCGACTGGGCCCGGCGCGTCAACGGCAAGCGCTTTGACAGCGGCGAGTTGGTCAAGGCCGAGTTCAAGCACCGTTTGCCGACGGGTTTTCAGAGCTATGTGCTCAACACCCGGCGTAGCCATTTCAAAGACGTGCGGGTGCGCCAGGCGCTGGGGTTGGCACTGGACTACGAATGGATGAATCGCCAGTTGTTTTACAACGCTTACCAGCGCGTCAACGGCTTGTTTGGCAACACCGACTGCCAGGCCCAAGGCTTGCCTAGCCCGCAAGAAATAGCCCTGATGGATCCGTTTCGCCAAAGCATTCCGGCGGCGGCCTTTGGTCCCATGACCGAGCCTGTGCGCACCGATGGCACCGCGTCCTTGCGCGATAACCTGCGGCAGGCCCAGGCGCTTTTGAAAGCGGCGGGCTGGACGGTTCAAAACGGGGCCTTGCGCAATGCCCAGGGGCAAGCCTTTGTGGTGGAGTACCTAGACAGCAACGAGGGCAGTGCGCGCGTAGTTACGCCCTGGGCGCGTAACCTAGAAAAGCTGGGCATCAAGCTCAACTTCCGCCCGGTCGATTTCGCCCTGTACCAGCAACGGCTGCAAAAATTTGAATTTGACATCACCTCCCTGGCCTATGGGGGCACCCACAACCCGGGTCAGGAATATGCCGATATGTTTGGCGCCAAAGCCGCGCTGACCGAAGATTCTGGCAATTTATCCGGCGTTCAAAGCCCGGCGCTGGATGCCTTGATTGGGCAGATGACCCAGGCCAAAACCAAGGCTGACTTGTTGCCTGCCTGTCGTGCGCTGGAACGCGTGGTGAGCCACAGCCACCTGCTGGTGCCGCAATGGGCGGCCAGCACGCACCGCATGGTGTACAACAGCCGGCGTCTGGCTCGGCCTTCGGCCATGCCCGCTTACGCCCCGGGCGAATCCTGGGCCATTGCTACCTGGTGGGCGCAATAACATGTTGGTCTACGTCTTCAAACGACTCTTGCTGATGGTGCCCACCTTGTTGGGCGTGCTGTTGATTACCTTCATGGTGGTGCAGTTTGTACCGGGTGGCCCGGTGGAACAGTACCTGGCTGAAGCCAAGGCCGGTGCCGGGGTCAGCGCTGAAGGCGGGGGCCTGGCCTACCGTGGCGCACAGGGCGTAGACCCCAAGCGCATTGCACAGATCAAGGCCTTGTATGGCTTTGATAAACCTGCACACGAACGTTTTTTGCAGATGCTGGGCCAATTTGCACGCTTTGACCTCGGCAAGAGTTTTTTCCAGAACAAAAGCGTCTCGCAGCTGATCTGGGAAAAACTGCCGGTCTCCATCAGCTTGGGACTTTGGACGTTTTTCATCAGCTACCTGGTGGCTGTGCCGCTGGGCGTAGCCAAGGCGGTGCGCGCGGGCTCCCGCTTTGACCTGCTCACCACACTGCTGGTGCTGTTGGGTTATGCCATTCCGGGTTTTGTGCTGGGGGTGGCGCTGTTGGTGGTGTTTGGCGGGCAGTTGCAATGGTTTCCCTTGCGTGGCTTGACGTCGAGCAACTGGGACGAACTGAGCTGGGGGGCGCGCGTGGTGGATTACCTCTGGCACATTGTGTTGCCCGTCAGCGCCATGGTGCTGGGCAGTTTTGCCGTGACGGCCATGCTCACTAAAAATGCTTTTTTGGAAGAAATTCGCAAGCAGTATGTGGTCACCGCCCGGGCCAAGGGCCTGAGTGAACGTCAGGTGCTGTGGAAACATGTGTTTCGCAATGCCTTGATTCCCATCATCACCGGTTTTCCGGCGGCCTTCATCGGCGCTTTCTTCACCGGCTCGTTGCTGATAGAAACCCTTTTTTCGCTGGATGGCCTGGGCCTGTTGAGCTACGAGAGCGTGATTCGGCGCGACTACCCGGTGGTGCTGGGCACGCTCTACTTCTTTACCTTGATCGGCTTGGTCACCAAGCTGATTTCCGATTTGTCCTATCTCTGGGTGGACCCACGTGTCAGGTTTGACTAAACCCCTTGAAATGGCCACAGGCCAGCGCCCAGCCGCGGTGGTGCTTTCACCATCCCCGGGTCGGCGTGCCTGGCTGCGTTTCAAACGCAACCGTCTGGGCTACTGGAGCCTGATAATTTTTGCCGTGTTGGTGGGCTTGAGTCTTGCGGCTGAACTGGTCTCCAACGACAGGCCGCTTGTGGTGCGCTACCAGGGCGCGACGTATTTCCCTATCGTGCAGGATTACCCGGAAACGCTGTTTGGTGGCGACTTTGACACCTCCACGGACTACCTGGACCCCTTTATTCGCGCCAAGCTGCGCGAGCCCGGCAATTGGGCGCTTTACGCACCGAATCCGTACGGCGCACAAACCCTGAACTACTTTGCCAAAGCGCCCAACCCATCGGCCCCCAGTCGGGATAACTGGCTCGGTACGGACGACCGCGGTCGCGATTTGCTGGCGCAGCTCATTTATGGCTTTCGTGTGAGCGTGCTGTTTTCTCTGGCCTTGACCTTTACTGGCGTGTTGTTAGGGGTTTTAACGGGCGCCGTACAAGGCTTTTTTGGCGGACGCACGGATCTGGCTTTTCAGCGTTTCATCGAGATCTGGAGTTCTATGCCAGAGCTTTACTTGCTGATCATCTTCAGCGCCATCTTCGCGCCCAGTGTGGGCTTGTTGCTGGTGTTGCTCAGCCTGTTCGGCTGGATGGGTTTGTCCGACTATGTACGGGCCGAGTTTTTGCGCAACCGCCAACTGGACTACGTTCGCGCTGCCCGCGCCTTGGGCGTGAGCAATTGGCAAATTATTCGCCGCCATATCTTGCCCAACAGCCTGACCCCCGTGGTGACTTTCTTGCCGTTTCGCATGAGCGGCGCCATTTTGGCGCTGACCTCGTTGGACTTTTTAGGCCTGGGCGTGCCACCCGGCACCCCGTCTCTGGGAGAGCTGCTGTCCCAGGGGAAAAACAATATCGATGCCTGGTGGATATCGCTGGCCACCTTTTGTGTGTTGGTGGTCACCTTGTTGCTGCTCACTTTCATGGGGGACGCGTTGCGCGATGCCCTGGACCCCAGAAAGTCTGACGTATGAGCAGCCCCCAGACTTTGCTGGACGTACGCGATCTGCGCGTGGCCTTTGCCGGGCGAGAGGTGGTGCATGGCATTAACTTTCAGGTGAACGTGGGCGAAAAAGTGGCGCTGGTGGGGGAGTCGGGCTCGGGCAAGACGGTGACGGCCATGAGCTTGTTGCGGCTGGTGCAAAACGCCAGCCTGTCGGGCCAGGCCGTGTTTCAAGGCCAAGATTTACTGGCCTTGCCCGAGCCTGCGTTGCGGGCCATACGGGGCCAAAACATCGCCATGATTTTTCAGGAGCCGATGACAGCGCTCAACCCGCTGTACACGGTGGGGGAGCAAATTGCCGAAGTCTTGACGCTCAAGCGTGGTTTGTCCTCCGTGCAGGCCAAAGAGGCGGCCGTGGCCTTGATTGCAGAAACGGGAATGACCGAGCCTGCGCGCCGAGCCAAGGCGTTTCCACACCAACTCAGCGGCGGTCAGCGCCAGCGCGCCATGATTGCGATGGCACTGGCCTGTCAGCCGCAGTTGCTGCTGGCCGACGAACCCACCACAGCGTTAGACGTTTCCTTGCGCGGGCAAATTTTGGACCTGTTGTCAGCCTTGCAAGCCAAAAATGGCATGGCCGTTTTGCTGATCACCCATGACCTGAACTTGGTGCGGCGTTTTGCAGACCGCGTGGTGATCATGGAGAACGGCCATATCGTGGAGCAAGGCCTGGTGAGCGAAGTCTTTGCCCGGCCTGCGCACCCGTACACCCAGCGGCTGATGGACAGCCAGCCCGTGCGCAAAGTTCGCGAGGTGGGCGAGGTGGGCGAGGTCATGCCAAGTGATGCGCAGGATGGTGTACCGGGTGGCGCACCTGAGGTATTGATGCGTAGCCAGGCACTGCGGGTCAGCTACGCCGTGCCCAAGTCAGGTTTCAGAGGCTGGTTTGGCAAGAACGAGTTTGTAGCTGTGCAGGGCGCGGACTTCGTGCTGCCTCAGGGCCAGACACTGGGTGTGATCGGTGAATCCGGCTCGGGCAAAACCACGCTGGCGCTGGCGGCCTTGGGTTTGCTGCCATTTAAAGGCCAATTGCAGATCACCGGCCGGGCCTGGGGGCAGGGCGCTGCCAGCGACCTGGCCCTGCGCCGCACCGTGCAGGTGGTTTTTCAAGATCCGTTTTCTTCTTTGTCGCCGCGATTGACGGTTGAAGAAATTGTGGGTGAGGGACTGCTGGTGCACGCGCCTGATATGTCCCAGGCGCAACGCCGCCAAGCCGTCGTGCAGGCCTTGCGCGAGGTCGGCCTGGACAAAGATTTGTCCGAACAGGAACGCCAGGCGCTGTTACAGCGCTACCCGCATGAGTTTTCTGGCGGTCAGCGTCAACGCCTGGCTATTGCCCGGGCTTTGATCATCAAGCCCCGTGTCTTGGTACTCGACGAGCCCACCAGTGCGCTCGATGTCACCATTCAAAAGCAGGTGCTCGAGCTGCTGCAGCAGCTTCAGCTTGCCCATGGCCTGAGTTTTTTGCTGATTACCCATGACATGGCGGTGATTCGAGCCATGGCCCACCACCTGCTGGTCATGAAAGATGGCGAGGTGCTTGAGACGGGTCCGATCGCGCAGGTGCTGGCCACACCTCGTCATGACTACACGCGAACGCTGCTGGCTGCAGAGTCATAAAATCCTTAAAAATCAAAGGACTTGACGATACTTTTGGAGTACAATCCAACGCTTCACGACCAAACGGGCGGGTAATTACCGCCCGTTTTTTTTGGTCGATTGTTTTTAGATGCATCCATAAATCACAACTTTACGCACGTGGCACTTAAGGAAATTGTTGAACAAATCGTAGCCGGCTTGGGCTATGACCTGGTGGAAATTGACCGTTCCGCAGCGGGTTTGCTGCGCATCACGATTGATTTGCCCTGGGTGGCGCCATCAGAAACGTCGGCGCCTGAGCAATTCATCAATGTGGAAGACTGCGAGAAGGTGAACCGCCAGTTGCAATTTGCCCTGGAAGTTGACAACATTGAATACAAGCGGCTTGAGGTTTCCTCGCCCGGTATTGATCGCCCCTTGCGGCATGAAAAAGATTTTGAGCGTTTTGTCGGCCAGGTGATCGACATCACCCTGAAAGTGCCTATGGGCGTAGCTGCGGCGGCCGGGCAGGTCAGTGCCACCCGCAAGAAATTCAGGGGCACGCTTGAAAAGCCTGAGGCGGGTGACACGGTGTCGGCCTGGCAAATCGTCTGGAGCGATGAGCCTGCGGTTAAACCGGGTCAGCGCATCAGCAAGAAGCGGGTTCCCGCACCTTTGCAGGCGCTGGGTTTTACGCTCGATGAATTGAAAGAAGCCCGGCTGGCTCCCATTGTCAGCTTCAAGGGCAGAGGTGCTGCGGCAGATGCCGACACCCCAGACGTAAATTTAGATTGAATTGAAACAGGAGACACATGGCATGAATCGCGAAATGTTAATGCTGGTAGAGGCCATCTCACGCGAGAAGAACGTGGAACGTGATGTGGTGTTTGCCGCCGTTGAGGCTGCGCTGGCGCAAGCCTCGAAAAAGCTACACCAGGGCGATGTGGATATCCGCGTTGCCGTGGACCGTGACAACGGAAGTTACGAAACCTTCCGCCGTTGGCATGTGGTTCCCGATGAAGCCGGCCTGCAATTGCCCGACCAGGAAATTTTGCTGTTTGAAGCCAAAGAGCAGATTCCCGACATCGAGGTCGATGAATACATTGAGGAAACTGTGGAGTCGGTGGCCATTGGCCGCATTGGCGCCATGGCGGCCAAGCAGGTCATTCTGCAAAAAATTCGGGACGCCGAGCGCGAGATGCTGCTCAACGACTTCATGTCACGCGGCGACAAGATTTTTGTCGGCACGGTCAAACGCATGGACAAGGGCGACATCATTGTCGAGAGCGGTCGCGTTGAGGGCCGTCTGCGCCGTGGCGAGATGATTCCCAAGGAAAACTTGCGCACGGGTGACCGCGTACGCGCCATGATCATGGAAGTCGACCTGACCTTGCGCGGCGCCCCCATCATTCTGTCGCGCTCAGCCCCTGATTTCATGGTGGAGCTGTTCCGCCAGGAAGTGCCAGAGATTGAGCAAGGTCTGCTGGAGATCAAATCCTGCGCCCGTGATGCGGGTTCTCGCGCCAAGATTGCCGTGCTCTCTCACGACAAACGCGTGGACCCTATCGGCACCTGCGTCGGCGTGCGTGGCACCCGTGTCAACGGTGTGACCAACGAGCTCGCTGGCGAGCGTGTGGACATTGTGCTGT
>JBIKZP010000355.1:0-3483 GCA_044354655.1 Rhodoferax sp.
GATGGCGCGGTCGGCCACCGGGCCGGACAGGTCGGCGCTGAAGCCGCAGTTGGCGGCCATCATCAACTGCAGCCCGCACAGGCGCCCACTGTCGTCAAAGCCCACGGTGTATTCGTAGGCAAAGGGGTGGCGTTTGCCGGTGACCATGAAGTCTTCATCGCGGTCCAGGCGCAGTTTGATGGGGCGCTGCAACTTGTGGGCTGCAATCGCGGCCCATACCGCCAAGTGCCCGGCCTGCGTTTCCTTGCCGCCAAAACCGCCGCCCATGCGCCGGCATTCCACGCGCACGGCGTGGTTGTCCAGGCCCAGCGCATGCGCCACCCAGTGCTGCACCTCGCCGGGGTGCTGGGTGCTGGAGTACACGCTCCACTGGTTTTGTTCTTGCGGCAGCACGTAGGCAATTTGACCTTCCAGGTAAAAGTGCTCTTGGCCACCCACTTCAAGCGTGCCGCTCAAGCGGTGCGGTGCGCGTGCCAGCGCTTGCGCGGCGTCGCCCCGGTTCACAAACACGGGCGGCAGCACATAGTTTTTAGCGGCCAGGGCCGCTTGGATGGTCAGCACCGCCGGCAGCGCGTCAATGGCGAGCTTGACGCGGCGTGCCGCATGGCGCGCCTGCATGGCAGTCTGCGCCACCACCAGGCCGACTACCTGGCCGATATGCTGCACGGTGTCTTGGGCAAAGATGACCTCGTCGCCGGCAAAAGAGGCCAGCACATTGTCACCAGGAATATCGGCGGCCAGCACCACATCAACTACACCCGGCATGGCCAGTGCGGCGCGGCTGTCTACACCGCGCAAATGGCCGTGCGCCACGGTCGACAAAATCGGCGCTGCAAACAGGGTGCCGCGCACTTCGGGCATATCGTCAATATACGTGACGGCGCCGGCTACCTGGGCGCGGGCGCTTTCATGCGGTGTGCTGGTGCCCGCCGCGCGCTCACTGCGGGGCGGCTTGGTCAGGGGAGGGCTCTGGCGGTTCATGCGGTTTCTCCCTGCTCAGCTGCTACCGGCTCCAAACTGAAGCTTTCCAGGTTGGTATTGGCTTGCCCCTGGCTCTCCAGCCAGAAGCGCTGCAGCAAATTGCCCAGTATTTGCACCCGGTAGGCCGCGGTGGCGCGCATGTCGGAGATGGGCGAAAACTCGGTTTGCAGACACGCTGCCGCCGTTGCCACGGTGGTGGCGTTCCAGCGTTGGCCGCTCAGTGCAGCTTGTGTTTGCACAGCGCGCACCGGCGTGGCGGCCACTCCCCCCACGCCAATTGAGGCCTGCACCACCTGGCCTTGCTGGGTATGCAAGCGGACCGCCAGGCAGACCGCCGAGATGTCGTCTTCAAAGCGTTTGGATATTTTGTAGACCCGCAATTGCTCGCCGGAGGTCGGCTTGGGCACCTTGATCCAGGCCAGCACTTCGTCGGCGGCCATCACGTTCTGGCGGTAGCCGGTGTACAGCGCTTCAAGCGGCATCTCGCGGTGGCCGCGCTGGCTCATCAGCACCACATGGGCGCCCAGCGCAATCAGCAGCGGCATGGCGTCGCCAATGGGAGAGCCATTGGCCACGTTGCCACCCAGCGTGCCCGAGTTGCGCACCGGCAGCCCGGCAAAGCGCTGGGCAAAGGCCTGGAGTTGGGGGCGGTCTTGCTGCAACGCGGCAAAGGCGTCGCTCAAAGTTACGGCTGCGCCAATGGCGATGTGGTGGCGGTAGCGCTCCACCCGGCGCAGTTCTTTCACGCGGGTGAGGTCCAGCACCTGCTCAAAATTCTGGTGCAGCTTGTTGATCCACAGACCCACATCGGTGCAGCCGGCCACCAGCTGTGCCCGCGGGTGAGCAGCGCGCGCCGCCAGCAGCGCCGCCAGCGTGGTGGGGGCCAGATAGGCTGCGCCCGGGGCCGCCGCGGGGTGGGCGGGCTGGGCGCTGTTGATCTTATTGAGCTTGTTCAGTTGTTGCAGCTGTTTCAGCACAGGGGCTTCATCCACCGCCACCAGGGGCAGGGTGGCCATGTGCTGCGCTGCGTCCAAAATGGGCCGGTAGCCGGTACAACGGCACAGGTTGCCCGAGAGCGCTTCCTGCGCCAACGTGCGGGTGACCGGCTGGCCGTGGACGACATGGTTTTGGTACACGCCAAACAGGCTCATGACAAAACCGGGGGTGCAAAAGCCGCACTGCGAGCCGTGGCACTGCACCAGCGCTTCTTGCACCGGATGCAGCGTGCCGTCCCGGGCGGCGAGGTCTTCAGTGGTCCACAGCGCCAAGCCGTTGACTGAGTGGGCCAGCCGGATGCAACTGTTGACGGCGCTGTATTTGACGTGGCCGCTCTGCGCCTCGCCCAGCACCACGGTGCACGCGCCGCAGTCGCCTTCGTTGCAACCCTCTTTGGTGCCGGTGCAGTGCAAATCTTCCCGCAGCAGCTCAAGCAGGGTGCGGGTGGGTGGTACATTGCTCAGCGAGATAATTTCTCCGCGGCGTACAAATTGGATAGGTTGGGTAGTCATGGGCAGTTCCTTGTGCGCGAGGGTAAATCACGAGGTGCAAAGCGCACATACGCCCTACGATATGACAACAATGCACACACTGGTATGAGAGAACACATTCTTTTCGACAAGATAGACCTTCATTTAATCAGGGTGCTACATACCGTGTTGACTGAACGCAGCGTCTCGAAAGCCGCCCTTCGTCTGGGCATGCACCAACCGGCAGTCAGCGCGTCGCTTAAACGTTTGCGTGATTTCTCTGGTGACCCCCTTTTGGTGCGCTCGGGCGCCGCCATGGTGCCCACCGAGGCGGCTTTGCGCATGGTGGAGCCAGCGTCAAGCATCTTGCGTGCCGCCGAAATGTTGTTCTCCGATGCCCGCAGTTTTGAGCCCGCCACCGCCAACAACACCTTCCGCGTGGCCGCCAGCGATTACCTCGACCCCCTGTTTTTGCCGCAACTGGTCACCCAGATCAAGAGCAGCGCCCCCCTTTGCCAGATTGAAATTTTGCCGCTGAGCGCCGCCACCGACTACCGCGTGCAGCTTGCCCAGGGTGAGGTAGATGTGGTGATTGGCAACTGGACCACGCCGCCCGATGACCTGCATTTGAGCCGCCTGTTTGACGATGAAGTGGTGTGCCTGGTGGCCAAAGACCACCCCGCCGTGCGCCGTGGCTGGGACACTGGTGCCTGGCTCGATGCCGACCACGTGGCACCTCGCGCCACCCACCCCGGCGCCAAGGGCGTGATTGACAGCTACCTAGACGCTCAGGGCTTGCAGCGGCGTATCACCACGCGCTGCCCGCACTTTGGTCAAATTCCGGCCATGGTGGCCTCAACCTTGCTTGTGCTCACCACCGGCCGACAGTACTGCGAACGCTTTTTGCACACGCTGCCGGTCAAAATTTTGCCCTGTCCGATTGCGTTTCCCCCCTTGATGTACTACCAACTTTGGCACACGCGCACCCACACCTCGGCAGCCAGCCGCTGGTTGCGCGAGCGCGTCAAATCCGTGG
>JBIKZP010000031.1:0-10748 GCA_044354655.1 Rhodoferax sp.
ACTTAGCCCCGCCTGCTTCGGGCCAGCGCTGGCTGGGACGAAGCTAACCAAGCTGCACCCGACTTTGAGGCCGATCAGCGCATCAGTTGGTGAGAGTGGAGGAACACTGAGATGAGCGTCATTGGGCGACAGGCTGCGCCTGCCGTTGCCCAAGAATAGGACAGTCGGCACATCTCGGGCAACTGGCACTGAACATGCGCTCAGGCAGGCTCAGCCTGGAGTCCTGTGATGCCCAAAACCTGGGCCATAAGCGGCCTCATGCGGTTAGATTTCCTATCCGGTCAGTCCCCGGCGCGGTGCTGGACCCATCGCAGGGCCATAAGCGGAAATCCAACCACATTAGCACTTCGATAGCGCATGTTATGGGCATCAAAAGCCTAGATAGGGGTCTCGACTACGCCGGATGGCGCCTCATAGCCCGCCAACTGCGCCCAAGCCCGGTAAACCCAGAATGCCTCCTCGTGGATCAGGCCATGGCGCAACACCTCAGGGCTGAAGCCGGTGATACGGCGGGTCTCGCGGATGAAATGGCTTTGGTCTGAAAACCCGTTGTCCAGCGCGATCTGCGTCCAGTCCAAGCGCGCTTCGAGCATGGCCTCCATCACCGCAAAAAATGCAGCCTCGCCCCTGACGGAGCCTTGCAACTTGCGCAAGGACCAGCCTGTCCACTGCTTGATGCGGCGCTCTGACTGTCGCAAACTGCGCCCCCATCCGCTGCCTGCAGCCCGCATGGCCAAAGACGTCATCCACGGGGCAAGGGATTGCGCCCAGTTGCGCTGCGGGCCTGCAGCTGTGAATCGGTCCACCTCCCGTTCATTCCACAGGGGCAGCAAATGTTCAAAAAAAGTCTGCACACGACTGTCGGTGTGGCCACCCTCACGCATGCGCTCGCACGCCGCCAGCAAGGCAGCAGGCAAGACACTGCGCGCATCGACGATTTGGTTGGTCAAATCCTGTGGCGACACCCCCGTGAGCGCCCACCAGGCATCCGGATAGAAAAGGACCATCACGCCATCCGCTTGGGGCCCGTAAAAAACGCTGCGGGGCGAACTGTGTGGGCCTGTCACCGTCATCGCGGGCAGGCTTTGGCGAGGGGCCTGCGGGTCAAAAGTCGCGCCAGCATCCAACGCTTCGGCCGAGCCCTGGAACATGCAAGCGATCGAACAGATCGGACCAGCAGGGTAGTGCGCCCAGCGCTGTGACGCATGCAAACCCACCGCACTGCGGGCTATCGCCGCACGCACACAAGCACTCAGGCCCCATGGCGGCAGCCAAGTTTGGATGGGTGCAAAGTTGGGGGCAAGGGCATCGCAAGACATATGCAAAGTATAGGTAAGCCATCATTCATGCAAAACCAATACCCCTAAGGTGTCGATTCGATTCAAGACGGCCAGCCTGTGACCCCGCAAGATCAGGCCATGGACACCACACACACATCTCCCACACCCAACCAGCCCATGCACACCAACCCCCCAGGTCCGGCTGGCCGCTTGTGGGGTTTGAACCACCTGCGCACCATGCGAGCCGACTATTTGGGTTTTGTCAGGCACTTGCAAAGCCAGCACCCAGACATCGCGCATCTGCAAGTCTTGAACGAGCACATCGTCCACATCTTTCATCCTGACTGGGTACGCGAAGTGCTGGTGGAGCAATCCGATGCGCTGATCCGCTGGGAACGCGCGACCGAAATCTTCAGTATCGCCATGGGGCAAAGCGTGCTGGTGACCGAAGGCACCCAATGGCAGCGCCAGCGCCGCATGCTGCAGCCGGGCTTCACCCCCAAGCGGGTGACAGGCTACGCCGCGTTGATGACGTCCGCAGCGCAAGACGCGCTGGCCGACCTGGCCCAACGCCCGGCAGAACAAAGCGTGAACATGGATGCGCTCATGACCACCATGACGCTGGATGTGATTTTGCGTGCCTTGTTCGGCTCGCACCAGGTCAGGGATGCCCGCCCGATCGCCGAGGCCATCCAGACCTTGAGCCATTCGGGCATTGATGAGATGTTCAATCCATTTTCTTGGCCGCAGTGGATGCCCCTGCCTTCGGTGCGCAAAGTGCGCCATGCCAAACAAGCGCTGGACCGCGTGATACAGCAACACATTCAGGCCCAGCCATCAGCGCAACAGCAAGATAGCGAGGACCTGCTGACCATGCTGAGACAAGCACGCGACCCCGAGCACCCAGAACAAGGTCTGAGCGCGCAAGAACTGCACGACCAGACCATGGTGATTTTCCAGGCCGGTCATGAAACCACGGCCACGGCCATGACCTGGTGGAGTGGGCTGATCGCTCGTCACCCCGAAGTGGCCGAGCGCATCCACGCCGAAGTCGATGCGGTGCTGCAAGGCAAACCCCCAACGCCAGACACCTTGCAGCAACTTCCGTGGCTGCAAGCCAGCCTCAAAGAAGCCATGCGTCTGTACCCACCCGCAGCGGTCTTGATGACCCGACGCACCATCAAAGATGTGAAAGTTGGGTCTTGGACCTTGCCCAAAGGTCAGTTGATCGCTTTCACCCCCTACGTCATTCAACGCGATCCACGCTGGTTCGAATCACCCGCTGAATTCAAGCCAGAACGCTTTTTGCCCGGCGCACCCACCATGCCTCGCGGTGTGTGGATGCCCTTTGGCACCGGCCCCCGAGTCTGCATTGCGCAGCACTTTGCCATGCTCGAAATGGGCCTGATGGCGGCCATGCTGATGCAACGTTTCCGATTGGAATGGCCTGAAGGTGCCCAATGGCCTGAAGGCGATCTGGCGATAACTTTGCGGCCTGCGCAAGCCATTCGGCTGAAACTGCATCAAAGAGCCGCCTTCACACCCTCCCAGGGCGGTTGAGCCGCTTATTGGTCATGCCCCCGACAGGCGATCACAGTCAACTCCACATCATCTACGGCATAGACCAAACGGTGCACGCCATCGATGCGCCTGGACCAATAACCTGACAGATTGCCCAGCAAAGTCTCGGGCTTGCCAATGCCTTCCTGCCCAGCCGGTGCCGCCCAAACGCTCAGCGCACGTTCTGTGGGCGGTGCTGATTAGTGTCTTTCAGATGTTCTCCGCGCAAGGTCGGACAAGTCAACTTTCAATGCCATAGAGCCGTTTCAAAGCTTAACCAAGCCGGGATGTCACGTTGCCCATGCAAAACGCGCCAGACATCAATGCGATCTTCAAGCTCCATGTAAAACACCAGGTGTGGATACCGAGTCAGGGGCCAAGAGCGTAGGCCGGGAAGATTTAGCGCATGGGCATAACGGGGTGAGCCTGTTGCAGGATGACGTCCAATATGGGTGTAGGCTTGTTCCAGTGCATCGATGAAGCCAAGAGCGGCTTGATCGGCGTTTTCATGCAAGTAATGTTCAAGAGCTTCGTCTACGTCCTGGTTGGCCAACTCACGCGGAACGATGGGCTTAGTCTTCACCCCTGAGTGCGTTTTTGAACACGCTCACGTAGTGTTGTGAAGTAACGGGCATCGACAGGTGCAGTGGGCGCAGACTGCGCACCTTTAAGCAGCACGTCGCGCAGATAAGAGTGATCGGCATCCTTGCGAATCAATTCACGTACGTATTCACTGCTGGTGCCAAAACCACGTTGAGCCACCTGCTCATCAACGAAGGATTTAAGGGAGTCGGGTAAGGATATGTTCATGGTGCTCATGACGTAATCTTAGACTCCTTGGCAAAATTTGGCAAGAATGATTGGGTGAACACCAAATCTGCGTATTCCCCCTGCTTTGCGAGGTGACCGCGAAGCGTGCTGTTGGTTTTGGCTTTTCCTTCTGCGACAGCACAAAATAATCATTTGCGTTTTACGCTGAACGCGTATTGGCCCCTCGAAAAGGTAAAACGAGGGAATTGCTCCTCTGAATCAGAGGATTTGAGGCTAAAAACGTGTATCCGCTTTAGACCCATACCGATATTCACACTGAACTATCGTAAGTCAAGTCCGCAACGATTGCGGGCATTCGAGGGCGTGGTCCAGTTTGTGGAAGAACCCACTTCCAAGAGGTTTTTGAGTCCAGAATATTCCGCTCATGCAAGGTTGCACGGCCTATATCGGGCTTGAGAAAGCGCAACTTAGCCCCGCCTGCTTCGGGCCAGCGCTGGCTGGTTTGGCGAGGGCGGCAAGGTCGATGAAGAGGGCGAAGTTACTGAAGTTGATGCAGCCGATGAAGCGGGGCTGAGAGCCTCTTGCGCGGCTTGTGCCACATCGTTCAGAAACACAAACTGCAGTTGCGCCCGCGCCTCTTGCGGCACTTCCTCCAGGTCTTTCTGGTTGCGCGCGGGCAGCATCACGGTGCGTATGCCGGCAGCCAGCGCGGCCAGCACTTTCTCCTTGATACCCCCCACCGGCAGCACCAGCCCGCGCAGGCTGATCTCGCCGGTCATGGCCAGGTCTGTACGCACCGGCCGGTCCAGAAACAGCGAGGACAAAGCCACAAACATGGCCACCCCGGCGCTGGGCCCGTCTTTGGGAATGGCGCCTGCCGGCACGTGCACATGCACATCTGATTTTTCAAACAAGGCGGGGTCCAGTCCCATGGCCTGCGCGCGGGACTTGACCAAGGTGAGCGCGGCCTGTACCGACTCTTTCATGACCTCACCGAGTTGCCCGGTCAGAATCAATCGGCCGGTGCCCGGGGTTTGGCTGGCCTCTATGAACAAAATGTCGCCGCCCACGGGCGTCCAGGCCAACCCTGTGGCCACGCCGGCCACGGCCGTGCGCAAGGCCACTTCGTTTTCAAATTTGGCGGCGCCCAGGATGTCGGCGAGGTCCGGGGCTTCCACGTGCAAAGCGAGGGTTTCGTTTTCGGCAATGCGCATGGCCGCGCGTCGGCACACCGCGCCAATCTGGCGCTCCAGGTTGCGTACCCCGGCTTCACGCGTGTAGTCCCGAATGATGGCGCTCAGGGCAGCGTCGGTGATCTGTAATTGCTCCGGGGTCAGGCCGCATTCGTTGAGCTGGCGTCCCACCAGGTACTTGCGTGCAATTTCGCGCTTTTCCTCATGGGTGTATCCGGCCAGTTGCAGCACCTCCATGCGGTCACGCAGCGGGCCGGCAATGGGGTCGAGCACATTGGCGGTGGTGATGAACAGCACCTGCGACAAGTCGTAGGGAACCGCCAGGTAGTTGTCACGGAAATTGTGGTTCTGTTCTGGGTCCAGCACTTCCAGTAGGGCGGCAGACGGGTCGCCATGTGCGCCGCTGCCGAGTTTGTCAATCTCGTCGAGCATCATGACGCAGCCGCGTGTGCCGGTTTTTTTCAGTGCCTGGATGATGTTGCCCGGCAGGGCGCCAATGTAGGTGCGGCGGTGGCCCCGGATCTCGGCCTCGTCATGCACGCCGCCTAGCGACACGCGCACAAACTTGCGCCCCAGGGCCTTGGCAATGGACTGGCCCAACGATGTTTTGCCCACCCCGGGCGGCCCCACCAGGCAAAGAATTGGGCCGTGGCCACCCGGTTTGAGTTTGCGCACGGCCAAAAATTCCAGAATGCGTTTTTTAACTTTCTCCAGCCCGAAATGGTCTTGCGCCAAAATTTGCCGGGCCTGCGCCACGTCAATCTGATCGGGTTCTGGCGCTTTCCAGGGCAACTCCACCAGCCAGTCCAGGTAGGTGCGCGCCATGGCGTATTCGGCCGAGCTGTCGGCCATGCGCGCCAATCGCTTGAGCTCCTTGTTGGCTTGCTCGGCCACCTCATGCGGCATCTCAGCATCCAGGATCTGTTTGCGCAATTCATCCATCTCGGCGCTATGGCTGCCACCGTCTTCGCCCAGTTCTTTCTGGATGGAGCGCATTTGTTCGCGCAGCACAAACTCGCGCTCGCGCCGGCCCATGCTGGCTTTGGTGCGTTGCTCAATCTCTTGCGAAATGTGAATCACCTCAATACGGTGCGCAATCATTTCCAGCAGGGCGTCCAAGCGTTTGCGCAAGTTCAGCTCTTCAAGCAGCACCTGTTTTTCAGAGGCCGCAATGTCCAAATAGCCCGCCACCAGGTCAGCCAGCTTGGCAGGGCTCTCCAGGTTGTGCACCATGCTCAGCATGTCTTGTGGCACCTGGGGCAACAGGTCCAGCACCTCGACGGCGCGCTCCTTAAGTTGCATAAAACGCGCCTCAATTTCGGGGTCGTGTCCCTCGGCTTCATCCGGCACCAACGCCACGCGCGCCACCAAAAAGGGGTAGCCCTCCATGAAGCTGGTGATGCGAAACCGCTGCTGCCCCTGGCAGATGATGTTGTGGGTTTCATCGGCACTGCTGACGTAGCGCAAGATGGTGGCCATGGTCCCCATGGTGGTGAGGTCTTCGCGTGCTGGCGTCTCGGCCTGGGCGTTGCGCTGCATCAGGATACCCAGGGGGCGCTCGGCCTTGATGGCGAACTGGGCCGCCGCGATGGAGCCACGCCGCCCAATGGCAATAGGTACCACCATGCTGGGGAACAGCACCATGTTGCGTACCGGCAGGATCACCATGGCATCGTCGGGAATGGTCAGCGTTTCGGCTGCGCTGGCGGCGTCTGCTTTTCTTTCGGCGCGGTTATTTTTGAGCTGCATGGTGTGGCGTTCTGGGGGCGTGGTTCGGTGAACAATTCACGGCATGCTAGGCCAGCACACGCGCGCCGGCTTGAGAAAAATCAAGGCAGCCCGCCCCTTCACCCGGCCGCGGGCTTTGTGTTTTCTCAAACACAGGACAGTTGTGCTGCGCTAGATTGAGACAGCAAAATCCTGGGAGAAATTGATGCGCAAAAATAGACCCTTGGCAGGGCGGGCCTGGTCTTGGCTGGCCGTGCTCACCCTGGCGGTGCTGGCGGCTTGCACCACCACGGGCATGGGCGGCGGACAACTGACGGGTGCCGGCGCCGATGAGCAAGCCGTGGTCTTCACCTGGCGCAGTACCGATGGCGCCATGTCCGGCACCATGAACGCGCAGTTGCCCAACGAGACCTACACCGGGCGGTTTTTTCAGATCACGCGGCAAACGCGCAGCGAGGTGCTGGCGCCGTTGTGGACGCACTGGAGCCTGGGTTGGTACGACTGGCCGTACTGGGGCGGCGTGGCGCAGGGCCCTTACCCCTATCCCTACCCCACGGTGCAGTTCATTACCCATTACTCCGGCAAGGTGGTGGCCACACTGGAGTCGCCCGGCAACCAGCGCATGCGCTGTCGCTTCCATTTGGCCGAACCTGCACGGGGCATGCTCGGCGGTGGCGAGGGCGAGTGTCAGTTGTCAGGCGGGCGGGTGGTTCGTGCGCTGTTTGGGGCGCAGTAAATGAGTACGCTCACCAAAATGGCCCTGGGTTTGATGGGCCAACTCAAACCCCAGCCGGTCACCACTTCTGCAGACCGCATCACGCGGTTGCCCAAGGCCCATATCAGCGGCGGCTTGCCTTTGATGCAAGCGCTGCAGCTGCGCCAGTCACAACGGGCGTTTGAGTCGTCCCCATTGCCTGCGCAGGTTTTGTCTGATGTGTTGTGGGCCGCCGCTGGCATCAACCGCCCTGAGTTGGACGGGCGCACCGTACCCAGTGCCATGAATGCGCAAGAGGTCAGTGTCTACGCCGCTTTGCCGGACGGCCTGTACCGCTATGCCGAGGCTGACCAGAGCCTGCATCTGGTGCTCGCCAGCGACGTGCGTCGCGTCACCGGCTACCAGGACTTTGTGGACAACGCACCGGTGGATTTGATCTATGTCGCCGACTACAGCGGCATGGCCCTGGTGCCGGCCAGTCAGCGCCAGTCTTACGCCTGGGCCAGCGCGGGGGCGATGGCGCAAAACGTGTACCTGTACTGTGCCAGCGCAGGCTTGGCCACCGTGCTGCGCGCCTGGGTAGACCGCCAGGCACTGGCGCAGGCCATGGGTTTGAGCAACGAGCAGCAGGTGCTGATGTGCCAGACGCTGGGGCGACCTCTGGGGGTGCCGGGCGGCTGACCAATTTGTCCCTTGCAACTATTTTGGCTGCGCTCTTTGCCTTGGCGCTGCTGATGGCACGCAGCCCGCACGGCTTAGCGGTAGGTTGCCAGATGGATGTTGGTCTCGGTGCTGCGTATGCCGCTGATCAGGCGAATGCGCTCCAGCACCTCGGACAGCTCTTTCATGGCTGAGGCTTCGATTTCTGCCAGTAAATCCCAGCGGCCATTGGTGTCGTGCAGGGCCACCACACCCGGTTCGCCCAGCAAACTGGCGATCACTTGGCGCGTGGTGTTGCCCTCTACCAACACACCCATCCAGGCCTTGATGCGCTCGGGCTCGGCTTCGGGGCGCAGCTTGATGGTGTAGCCCACGATGACCTGCTGGTCTTCGAGTTTGCGCAGGCGGTTGTTGACGGTACCGCGCGACACGCCCAGCTTGTGCGACAGGTCGGCAATGCTCATGCGGGCGCTTTGCCGCAACAGGCTAATCAGGCGTTGGTCAGTGGCATCCATGGTGCATATTGTCATTCATGGGTGTCATTATGGTAAATAAATAGTCAAAACAGTACATTTTTGCCGATTTACATTGGCTTAAGGCCGCTGGAAACTTCTCGCATCCACAACACCAGGTCTGAAAGACCGCCATAACTGCCCATGTTCCGCCCCAACACCCCCCTGGCTTTTGCCCCAAAAACCCCGCGCTTTGGGACCATGCCCTTGTACATCAGCGCCCCCACGGCGGTTGAGCTGGTACGGCGCAAAGGGCTGAAAAACTGCATCGCCGGGATCGCCGAGAACATCCGTTGCGACTTTTTGCGCTGGCATGACTTCGACAAATCAGCCCGCGTGGCCAACCACTCCGAACATGGCGTGATTGAGCTGATGCCGATCTCGGATGGCAGCGCCTACAGCTTCAAGTACGTCAACGGTCACCCCAACAACACCGCCATTGGCCTGTCCACCGTGATGGCGTTTGGCGTGCTGGCCGACGTGGCCACTGGCGCCCCCACCCTGGTCAGCGAGTTGACGCTGACCACCGCGCTGCGCACCGCCGCCACCTCGGCGCTGGCCGCCAAAACCCTGGCCCGTGCAAACAGCCGCGTGATGGCGCTGATTGGCAACGGCGCGCAAAGCGAGTTTCAGGCCCTGGCCTTTCAGCACTTGGTGGGCATAGACACCGTGCGTTTGTTTGACCTGGACCCGCAAGCCACCGCCAAGCTGGTGGCCAATTTGAGCGGCAGCGGCCTGCAGTTGCAGGTGTGTGCCAGTGCCGCCCAGGCCGTTCAGGGCGCCGATGTGGTGACCACCGTCACCGCCGACAAGGCCTACGCCACCATCCTCACCCCGGACATGCTGGCGCCCGGCATGCACCTCAATGCCTTGGGGGGCGACTGCCCCGGCAAGACCGAGCTGGCCGCCAGTGTGCTGCAAGCCGCCCAGGTGTTTGTGGAGTTCGCGCCGCAGACCCGTATCGAGGGGGACATTCAGCAAATGCCTGACGACTTTGCCGTGACCGAGTTGTGGGAGGTGCTCAGCGGGGCCAAGCCCGGGCGCCAGAACGCCGCGCAAATCACCGTGTTCGATTCGGTCGGCTTTGCGTTGGAAGACTTCTCGGCCCTGCGCTTCATGCAGGATGCGGCGCTCGAATTGGGCTACGGCGAACGGTTAGCGCTGATTCCCCAACTGGCAGACCCGAAGAATCTTTTCGGTACCTTGCTTAACGTTAACGCAGGGGCCGCTTCTGTGCTTTGGGAAAGTCAGGCGGCTGGGGTTTGACGGGGCCTTGGCCGCAGGGTTTGTGCCCGCTGGCCTAAGCCCTGGCCCGCCCTCACCCGCGTTTGCCCTGCACATACGCCGCCAGGTCATTCAGACTCTGCAGCTGGGCGTAGTCGGTTTCTGCAATCTCCACGCCAAAGTGCTGGTGCACGCTGATCAGAAAGTTGAGCCAGTCGATGGAGTCGAGGTCGAGCTGTTGGCGCAGCGGCTGCTCGGGGCGCAAGGTGCTGGCTTCCAACTCCGGCGCAATTTTTTGCAGCAGTTCAATGAGCGTGGGCAGCAGAGCTTGCAGGCTTGGGCGTTCGGCGGTCATGGGGTGGGCGGTTGTGGGATGGCTATTTTTGGGATGGGCGTTTTGGGGGGTTGGGGCGCAAACAGTTGCGCGGGGGTTTGCAACACCTCGTCGAGCGCTCTTAAAAACAGGGCGCCCCGGTGGCCGTCTGATACGCGGTGGTCGGCGGCCAGGGTGGCGCGCACCACGGTCTGAACGGCGATGCGGCGGCCCAGCACCCAGGGCCGCGCCAGCGCGCTGCCAAAACCCACCAGCGCCACTTGCGGCGGGTAGATCACGCCCATGACTTCTTCCACGCCCTGGTCGCCCAGGTGGGTGACGGTCAGGGTCGGGTCGCTCATCTCCGAGCTGCGCAGTGAACCGGCCCGCGCACGCTTGACCAAATCGGCCAGTTCCTGCATCAATTGGGCGGGCGTTTTATCGGCCACGTCATGCAGCGCAGGCGCTACCAAGCCGCCGCTGCGCAGCGAAATGGCCACGCCCAGGTGGATCGCCGCGCTGGGTTTGAATTGGCCGTCCAGGTAGAAGCCATTCAACTCGGGCGTGTGCTGCACCGCCAGCGCCACCGCTTTGAGCAGCAACACGGTGGGCAGGATGCGATCGGTCAGGGGCAAGCTCTGGTTGACCGATTGCAAAGCCTCCAGCGCCGGGCTCAGGTTGATGCTGTGGCTTAGGTAGTAGTGCGGTATCTCGCGCTTGGAGCGGCTCATGGTGGCAGCAATGGCGCTGCGCATGGCGGCTTGTCGCTGGGCGGGCGTTGGGGTGGGTGTG
>JBIKZP010000356.1:0-3477 GCA_044354655.1 Rhodoferax sp.
TGCTGACAATTGTTAGTGATATTTTTGGATGCTTTGGGATTAATATTTTTTTTAAATGATAAATATATCATGGCCCCAGCATACGCTTTACTTATTTTTTTGACTACTAACAAAGGCGGTAATAAATGAATGATATTAAAACTGACGAATTAGAAGAAATTGCAGGCGGGGCTCGTTCTTCATTTTCTGGAACGGTATCGAGGGCCGGTGGAGTAGTTGGCTTGGCTGTTGGTACTATTGCCCTTGCTGCGGGTGCGCCGGCTGTTACGGCCGGATTGGTAACCGTTGCGGCGGGAACTGCCGCCATAGGTCTTTTTACTACAGTCGCTTCAATCGCAACACAATCGCCTAGTATGTCCCCCGCAACAAGCTATTCTGGTGGCGGCGGCAAAGTCATTTGCACCGAACTCTGCCGCAACGGCGTGATCGAGCATGACGTGTGGATGGCTGACATTCGCTATAGCCGCGACAACTTCTCAGCGCAGACCATGCGCGAGTTGGCTTTTAGGCCAATCTGCTGGTCGCTTGGCATTGTGGCCAAAGCGCGGGGCTGGCAGAGTTCGCAGACAATGCCTTTGGCAATTCAATAATAAATTTAGCCTTTTACAATGGATGATTCTGATATTTTAAGTATATTTCTCGTGGTGATGGCTCTAGTTTTATTGGTTAGATCTTACAAAGCGCCCTTAGGTATTGGGGCGGAAATACTGTTAATAATTTCTGGGGCTGCTCTAATTAATAGTTCGATAAGTTACTTATTTTATAATGATTTAAATATTATACGTATTCTGACGATTGCAATAGGTGCCTGTAATGTGATATATGCGCTAGTAAAAATTTATAGAAAGAAAAAACATGAGGCAATTAAATTCTGAATTGTCGAGGGTAAGTGAGTGGGTGCTTCACTGATACGTCAGCTCTAGCATGAGCAGGTTTGGCCGCTGTTAAAGGTCCAAGCTTGGTCACTTGGGGTGGGGTTGGGCATAGCTGTGTCATAAGCAAACGAATCATGTATTAAAGCAACAAAAGCTAGTAAAAACGTTACACCGACTAACGTTGATGCCATGGGAAAAGCCTGTGGAGGCGGTTGAGGCGGCAAAGTCATTCGCGCGGAACTGTGCCGCAACGGCGTGATCGAGCATGATATGTGGATGGCGGACATTTGCTCTTCGCTGTATTTGCTTGTTCTCATGTCCATCATTCTCCGGTTTGATGGACTTTTGGAAAAAAGACTGGTACGGTTTATGGGGGGCAGGTAGGTTCTTCAGGGCCAACCCAAAAGGCTGACAAACGCTAGTTTTTGCCTTGGCTAGACCCGCCGTTTCACCTGGCTCAATCGGGTTAAACGCAGCCCCATGCGTTTTGACGCCCCACAAAAGACAAGTTTTCTTGAATTCGGTGACTTGCGCCCCAATTAAGATCGCACTAGGCCATTCTGCCGATCTCTCTTGAAAGCCCCGCATGGTTCCGCACCTCGTTACCTCCCTGACTGGCCCCATCAACGAACTTGAGCAGCGTGTGCTGGACTCCATGCCGGCCATTGAGCGCTGGTTTCGGCTGGAGTGGATGGAGCACACGCCACCGTTTTACAGCTCGGTTGACCTGCGCAACGCCGGTTTCAAGCTGGCGCCGGTGGACACCAGCCTGTTCCCCGGGGGCTGGAACCACCTGACGCCCGAGATGCTGCCGCTGGCGGTGCAGGCGGCCATGGCGGCGATTGAAAAAATTTGCCCTGAAGCCCGCAACCTGCTGGTGATTCCACAAAATCAAGCCAACAACACCTTTTACCTGGCCAATATTGCCCAGCTGCGGCGTATTTTTCACATGGCGGGACTCAATGTGCGCATTGGTTCCATAGACCCGGCCATCAAGAAACCCACCACGGTGGAGCTGCCCAATGGCGACAGCGTGTTGCTGGAGCCCGTGCTGCGCGGCAAGCGTCGCCTGGGGGTGAAAGACTTCGACCCCTGCACCATTTTGCTCAACAACGACCTGAGCGCCGGGGTGCCCGGCATTCTGGAAGATATTCATGAGCAGTACCTGCTGCCGCCGCTGCACGCCGGTTGGGCCACGCGGCGCAAGAGCACCCACTTCAAGTGCTATGAAGAAGTGGCTAAACGCCTGGGTAAATTGCTGGGCGTGGACCCCTGGCTGATCACGCCCATGTTTGAGAAGTGCGGCGCGGTCAACCTGACCGAAAGTGCCGGTATGGAGGCGCTGAGCACCCATGTGGACTCGCAGTTGGGCAAGATTCGCCGCAAGTACAAGGAATATGGCATCAAGGAAAAGCCGTTTGTGGTGGTCAAGGCCGACAACGGCAGCCACGGCATGGGCATTGTGACCGTGCGCGACGTGAAAGACCTGGACGCCTTGAGTCAGCGCGTGCACGAGCTGGCTAAAACCGCGCCCGAGCTGAACCAGCCGCGCGATATTCTGGTGCAAGAGGGTGTGCTGACCAAAGAGCGCATGCACGACGCCGTGGCCGAGCCGGTGGTCTACATGATGGACCGTTACGTGGTGGGCGGTTTTTACCGCATTCACGCCGGGCGCGGCATGGACGAGAACCTCAACGCCCCGGGCTCCAGCTTTGTGCCCTTGGCCTTTGAGCAAAGCACTTACCTGCCGCAACCTGGCATCAAGCCCGGCGCCAGCGCGCCGAACCGCTTCTATATGTATGGCGTGGTGGCCCGGTTGGCCATGCTGGCCGCCAGTTACGAGATGGAAGCGACCGACCCGGACGCCGAAGTCTACGAATAAGCCTTGATTCCTACCTTTGGCTTGAGGGGCGGGCAAGTCAAAGTCCACGACGCACAATAGTTGCTGCGCTGCAACATCAATTAAAAAAAGTCTGGCCGGCGACTGCCCAGACTTGTAAGTCTGGCTGGCTGACGCAAAATGGCGGTCCTCCTTGGAATGGAACCCTGCCGACTCAAGGCCGGGTCAATCTGTGTCAGCATCAAAATCCTCCCTCGCAGCGCTCACCGTTGGCGCCATTGGCGTTGTCTATGGCGACATTGGCACCAGCGTGCTGTACGCCGTCAAAGAAGTGTTTGGCTCCGGCCACGTACCCTTAACCACCGACAACATCTACGGCATCCTGTCCATCTTCTTCTGGACGCTGACCGTCATCGTCTCCCTCAAGTACGTGGTGCTGGTGCTGCGGGCTGACAACAACGGCGAAGGCGGCCTGGTGGCCATGCTGGCGTTGGCCTCGCAGTCGGTTAAAGACCGGCCCCAGCTGCGCAAAGTGCTGCTGATGGTCGGCATCTTTGGCACCTGCCTGTTTTATGGCGATGGGGTCATTACCCCGGCTATTTCGGTGCTGTCGGCGGTGGAGGGTCTGGAGGTGGTGTCGCCGGCCTTCAAGCGTTTTGTGATTCCGCTCACGCTGATCATCTTGTTTTGCCTCTTTGCCGTGCAAAAACGCGGCACCAGCGGCATTGGCAAATTTTTCGGGCCCATCACGCTGGTCTGGTT
>JBIKZP010000357.1:0-3447 GCA_044354655.1 Rhodoferax sp.
CTGCTCGCCGCTGAGGTTTTGCCGCTTGGATGGCACGTAACTGGGGTAGTTGGCCAGCGCCAATACTTCGCCCGTGATGGCATCAAGCACCACCACACTGCCCGCCTTGGCTTTGTTGACGGTGACGGCGTCGCGCAATTTTTGGTAGGCAAAGAACTGCACCTTGCTGTCAATGCTGAGCTGCAAGTCGGCACCGTCTGCCGGGGGAATGGTCTCGCCCACGGCCTCGACCACGCGGCCCATGCGGTCCTTGATGACGCGGCGCGAGCCGGCGTGTCCGGCCAGCTCTTTGTTGAAGGCGAGTTCGATGCCTTCCTGTCCCACGTCCTCCACGTTGTTAAAGCCCACCACGTGCGCCGCCGCTTCGCCCTCGGGATACTGACGACGGTACTCCTTGCGCTGGTACACGCCCTTCAGGCCCAGGGCCATGATCTCCTGCGCTACGGGCTCATCTACCTGGCGTTTGAGCCAGACAAACGTCTTGTCCTCGTCGGCGAGCTTTTTCTCCAGCTCAGGCCAAGGCATTTCCAGCAGTTTGGCGAGTTGCTGCAACTGGGCTTTGTCACCATCAATTTCTTCCGGGCTGGCCCACAGACTGGGCACGGGCACGCTCGACGCCAGAATCAGGCCATTGCGGTCCAGGATACGGCCACGATTAGCCGGCAGTTCCAGGGTGCGCGCAAAGCGTACTTCGCCCTGCTTCTGGAAGAAGTCATTGGCCACCACCTGGATGTAGAACGCACGCCCTGCCAGGCCCAAAAAGCACAGCGCAATGGTGCCCACCACAAACTTGCTGCGCCATACCGGGGTGCGGCTGGCCAGCAAGGGGCTGGAGGTGTAGGCAATGCTGCGGCTCATGGAGCACGACCTGTCGTTGGGCTTGCCGGGGCCGGCTGCACGGCACTGACGCCACTGACGCCACTGACGCCACTCGCCCCATTGGCAATAACGTAATCGGTAATGGCGGGCGTCACGGAGCGCATGTGCAGCTGCTCTTTGGCCAGTTTTTCCACCCGCAACGGGGTGGCTTGCGCCCGGCGCTCCACCTGGAGTCGCTCATTTTCCGATTCCAACCGGCGCGCTTGGGAGCGTGCTTTGTCCAACTCGGAGAACACACGGCGCGATTCGTATTGCACGCTCACCAGGTACAAGGCACTGGCCAAAACGGCCAGCAGCAAAAAAATGTTCAGGCGGGTCATGCCGCCATCCTCTGCGCCACACGCATGATGGCGCTGCGGCAGCGGGGGTTGCCCGCCACTTCTGCCGCACTGGGTTTGAGCCGGTCCAGCGCCTTGAGCTTCATGACTTTGGGCACGGCAAAGGGGGCGCGCCGGTCGTATTCATCCTTGGCATGCTTGGCAATGAATTGCTTGACGATGCGGTCTTCCAGGGAGTGAAAGCTGATCACCACCAGCCGCCCGCCGGGCTGCAAAACCTCCAGGCTGGCGGTTAGCGCTTGTTGCAGCTCTTCAAGCTCGGCGTTGATGAAAATCCGAAAAGCCTGAAATGTGCGCGTTGCAGGATTCTGGCCCTGCTCGCGAGTTTTGACCGTGTCAGCCACGAGCTGGGCCAGCTCGGTGGTGCTTGTAATAGGGCCCCGTTCCTGTCGGCGAGCAACAATCGCCTTTGCAATGGACCCAGCAAACCGCTCTTCACCATAGTCACGAATCACCTCCGCTATTTGATTTATATCCGCCTCTTGCAACCACTGCGCCACGCTTTGGCCACGGGTGGTGTCCATGCGCATGTCCAGTGGACCCTCGAACCTGAAACTGAAACCGCGCGCCGGGTTGTCTATCTGGGGCGAACTGATGCCCAAGTCCAGCAGCACGCCCGCTACGCTGGCAGCAGGCAACTCGCCCAAATGGCTAAATGCCTGGTGGCGAATGGAAAAACGGGGGTCGTTAATGGTGGCGGCTTCAGCCAGGGCGTCGAGGTCTTTGTCAAACGCAATCAAGCGCCCCTGGGGGCCGAGCCGCGACAGAATCAGGCGGCTGTGACCACCACGGCCAAAGGTGGCATCCACATAGGTGCCCTCAGCGGCGCTCGGGTCGTTAGGGGCATCGTCCGGGTTGCTGAAAAGAGCGCTCACCGCTTCGTCCAACAATACCGTGGTGTGTTTCCATGGGGCGTTCACCGCAAACCTTCAGAAAGAGAAGTCTTTGAAGACGTCTGGCATATCACCCTGCATCGCCTTGGCTTCCTGCGCGTCGTAGCTTGCCTTGTCCCATAGCTCGAAATAACTGCCCATGCCCAGGAGCACGGTGTCGCGTGAAATACCGGCGGCACTGCGTAGCTCAGGCGACACCAGCACACGCCCGGTGGCGTCCATCTCGACGTCCATCGCGTTGCCTAAAAATATGCGCTTCCACCACTGCGCCGACATCGGCAAGGTGTTGATGCGCTCACGAAACTTCTCCCACTCGGGGCGGGGAAACACCATCAGGCAGCCATGGGGGTGCTTGGTGATGGTCAGTTGAGCAGCGGCCGTGGCGCTCAAAACGTCACGGTGCCGGGTCGGCACAGACAACCGCCCTTTGGCATCCAGACTGAGTGACGAAGCACCTTGAAACACGGCAGAAGACCTTCTTTTGAGACAGCGGCAACGAAATGGAAAAGAAAAAGCACTTTTCACCACTAAATTGCACTTTTTTGCACTGTATCAGCAAAATGACCAACCGCAAACAGGCTTGCTACATTTTTTTCAATGAAATCAAGGACTTAGCGCCACTTTATCAAGCAATAAAACGACAAAATCGTTCTAAATTAAGCACTTAGCACAGCTTGTGAAAGTGATGCTTGAAGCCCTGTTTTTTTTAGGCTAGGCGCTCAAAGAATGTAGCGCGACAGGTCTTCGTTGCGGCTTAAGGCCGCCAGACGCTGGTCCACGTAGGCTGCGTCTATGCAAATAGTCTGCCCAGACAGGCTGGTCGCATCAAAACTGACGTCATCGAGCAAGCGTTCCATCACGGTAGACAAACGCCTTGCACCGATGTTTTCCGTGCGTTCGTTGACTTCAAAGGCGATGTGCGCCAGCCGGGCAATACCTTCGTCGGTGAACTCGATGCGCACGTTTTCAGTGGCCAGCAAGGCCTGGTACTGGCGCACCAGCGAGGCATGGGTTTGCGTCAGGATGGCGACAAAGTCTTGCACCGACAAGGACTGCAACTCCACCCGTATCGGGAAACGGCCCTGCAACTCGGGGATCAGGTCGCTGGGCTTGCTCAGGTGAAAAGCGCCTGAGGCAATGAACAGGATGTGGTCGGTCTTGACCATGCCGTACTTGGTGCTGACGGTGGTGCCCTCTACCAGCGGCAACAAATCGCGTTGCACGCCCTGGCGCGAGACTTCGGCCCCGCCCCCGGAGCCGCCTTCGCTGCGGGAGGTGACTTTGTCAATCTCGTCAATGAACACAATGCCGTTTTGCTCCAGCATGTGAATCGCCTG
>JBIKZP010000358.1:0-3445 GCA_044354655.1 Rhodoferax sp.
ACTTTCTACTCGACTGCCAAGCGTTCTTAGTCAGCCGCGGGGGCGGAAGAGCGTGCGAAGGTGTAAGTCATGCCAATTCCTAAGGTCGACGCCGTCGTTTGGCGCGTCAAGGGGCTGGCCGTGTTGGCGGCGCCATCCACCGAGGCCAGGCGCGCATACCCAAAAATGCGCCAGTCAGGGGTCATTTTTCGGCTCACGTTCAAAGACAAGCGAGACATGATCAGGCCGTCCTTGGCGGTGTAGGCCGGTCGGCTGGCGGTGGCGTAGGCGGGCGCTACGCCGTAAAACGTGTCGTTCAGGCGCTGGTCACCAAACACCAGCCCCACCGACGTGCCATAACGCCAGCCACTGCTTGAACTGCGCTCGTAGACTAACTCGGGCTCCAGCGCAAACCCCTTGTCTTTGAATTGGTCGGTCAGGTCAAACACACCGCGCAGGGCGACCTCGGCGCGCCACTTGCCGTTGCCAGGCGCTGCGCCCAGGTTCCATTTGAGACGGGGCCCAAACTCCACCAAGGTCCCCAGGTCAGGCATGCCGTTGCGGGCATCGATTTCTTTGGAGGTGGAGCCAAAGGCGCCCCCGAAGCCCACGTCCAGTTCAAACTCCTCGGTTTTGACAGCGCGCACGCCGAGGGAGCCTCGGTCGGCCCGGAAATACTTGCCACGGTAAATGAAATACGGCAAGACCAACGCACGGCCAATATTTTGCGAGGCACCGGGATAGGCTTGCTGGGATAAGGCCGAGGCAAAGCCACCGATTTCCCATAGCGGCGAATCGCTTTCCGGCAATTGTTGCGCCTGAACATGACAGGCCATCACCACGGCCCCAAGCGTTAACAGGCGACGAGAGGCGGTAAGGGTAAAAGCGCGTGCGGTCATGGTGGCTGTAATTAGTTATCGATGGTGAGAGTATGCCGTCTTGAAGAATCTCCCTAGGAAAAGATGGGGGGAGGCATTTTATAAGGCATTTTTCAATGCTACTA
Organism: Rhodoferax sp.; assembly: GCA_044354655.1. Lineage (GTDB taxonomy): Bacteria > Pseudomonadota > Gammaproteobacteria > Burkholderiales > Burkholderiaceae_C > Rhodoferax. The sequence goes on from JBIKZP010000358.1 coordinate 983, forward strand.
TTGATGCCCAAACCCAAAGGAAGTTGATATGCGCACCACCATTGCCCTTGACGATGATCTGCTTGCCAAAGCCGAAGCATTAACCGGTGTGACTGAAAAAGCCGCCTTGGTCCGTGAGGCGCTGCGGGCCTTGATTCAACGAGAAAGCGCCAAACGGCTCGCACTTCTGGGCGGCACTGAGCCGATGTTGCAAGCCGTGCCGAGACGCCAAACGGAGCCCGCATGATTTTGGTGGACACCTCCGTTTGGATTGATCATTTGCGAGCGAGTGATGAAAGGTTAACCCAACTGCTTGTAGCAGGCCAGGTGTTGGTTCATCCCTTTGTTATCGGTGAATTGGCCTTGGGAAACCTCCGTAACCGCGACACGCTACTGGGCGCTTTGCAAGACATGCCGCAGGCGGCGGTGGCAACCGAGTCGGAAGTGTTGCGTTTCATCGGCCAACAAAACCTTTTCGGCTTGGGCATTGGCTACATCGACGCCCATCTTTTGGCCGCTGTAATGCTCGTGCCGGGATCGCTGCTCTGGACCCGCGACAAACGTTTACTAACGGCAAGTGTCCAATTAGGCATTGCGGCCTACACAACACATTAAAGCCAAGCTGATTAAGGGCTCTTACCGATGGGGATAGGCGCTTTGAACGCAAACAAGCTGAAAGATGCACACAACAGATGCACTCAACGAAAAGGCCGCTCTATGCGGCCTTTCGTCTTTGTGCCCATGCTTGGTCGAACCGTGCAAATAGGCCGCCCTCAGGTCAAGGCAAGCCGTGTATGGAATCAAGCCGCGTGGCTTAAATGAGCTTGCACTTCTTTTCGTCAGCAATTTTTTCAAGATGTTTTTGACGATCCTTGGCCGCTTCAATCGCTTCCTCGGTATTTTTGTAAGTACCGATCATTGCGGGCCAAAACAGAATCGCTGCTGCGACGTTGGTACCGGTAACACCACGTTCTTTGCGCGCCTTGGCTTCAAATTCTTGCGCTTCTGAGTTCGCCGCCTTCAGTTGATCGCAACTCATCTCAGAGTCACGGGTCTGCTTACTCTGCACCACAGTTGGCGAAGCGCACGCGCTCAGAAAACAAACAAGAACGGTTGCTGTGACAGTTTTCAATAACATTTTTATAACTCCCTTTTGTTAACTCAATTTTTGAGGTGAGCCAGTGTAGCGGGGAAATTTCTTAATAATTAAACGATTGCAAAAACAAACACCATCTTCCACAATATTTTTATCCCCTCGCGCAATGCCCGTATTGATTCGTAAACTAGCGAAGCTGGCATGTTTTTACTGAAACCTGCATCTTTAGCCTGTGCCCGGGGAACTTCAGCCTACACAACACATCAAACCATGGCTATTCACGGACAACACCATCATGCTAAATTTTCTGCGCACCCTATCGGGTCTGGCACTCTCGCTATTGGGCAGTGGAGCCGTCATGGGCATTGAAATACCGCCCTACAAGGTGCTGTCTTTAGAGGCGGCTTTTGAAATCAGGCAGTACGAGCCTGTGCTCATCGCAGAGACCGTGGTAGAGGGCGATATGTCAACCGCCTCAAACAGCGGGTTCCGTTTGTTAGCCGACTTCATCTTTGGCAACAACCTGGTGCCTGGCACCGACCAAGCCGGAAAAATCGCCATGACTGCGCCGGTCACCCTGGAGCCGCAGTCGGCCAAAATTGCCATGACAGCACCCGTCACGCTAGAACCCCTGTCAGGTGAAACCAACATGCAAACCGCGACCCAATGGCGCGTCGACTTTGTGATGCCGCGCCAGTACACGCTTGAAAACATTCCCAAGCCCAAGAACAGTGCCGTGAAATTACGCCAAGTCCCAGGCAAGGTGTTGTTGGTTCACAAGTTCTCAGGTCTGGGCTCGCTCTCCACAGTGCAGCAAAAGACGGACGAAACGATTGCATGGGCCGCACGCAAAGGCTATAAAACCATCGGTTCCGTCCAACTGGCAAGGTACGACCCGCCTTGGACACTGCCCATGTTCCGGCGCAACGAGATATTGATCGAGATCGCCAAGCCCTGAGCACGGGGCAGTCATCAGGCACTCTGCGGATTCAAAATAGCCGCAGACCGTCCGGGCTAGGCGACTGAAAAAAAGCGCGCACAACATGGCGGCGGGCCTCCCCCTCTTCGAGCAGGGTGTATTCACACGATTGTCATAGTCAGGTCGTACTATTTAAGTGGCACTTTTACGTATCACTTAACCTGAAAATTTCATGAAAAAACTTTTGATGTCGAGCCTTGTGGCTGCCGTATTGGCAACTTCTTTTTCAGGCGCCTCTGCGCAAACAGACTTGAACAGTTTGATTGCTGCCGCAAAAAAAGAGGGCACTGTAAATAGCCTGGGCATGCCCGATGACTGGGCCAATTGGAAAGACACCTGGGATCAGATGAAATCCAAATACGGCATCACGCACCAGGACACAGACATGAGTTCGGCGCAAGAAATTGCC
>JBIKZP010000032.1:0-10615 GCA_044354655.1 Rhodoferax sp.
CGGCATGCTGCGCGTGGACACCTTGCAGGAGTTGTTTTTGGCGGCCGAGATGCTGTCGCGCTTTCGCGGCAACCGCGACGAGGCCATCACCATCCTCACCAACGGCGGCGGTGCCGGCGTGATGGCTGCCGATGCGGCAGCGCGTGCCTTGGTGCCGCTGGCCCGTTTGAGCGAGGCCACGCGCAAGCAGCTTGACGCCGTGCTGCCGGCCACCTGGTCGCATGCCAATCCGGTGGACATCATTGGCGACGCGCCCGTGGCCCGCTATGAGCAGGCACTGAAGATTTTGCAGGCCGCGCCCGAAGCTGGCGCCGTGCTCTTTATTCATGCGCCCACGGCCATCGTGCCCAGCGCTGACATTGCGCAAGCCTTGCTGCCGCTGCTGCGTCAATCGTCAGAGTCAACCCTGCCCCCCCGGATGCTGAGTTGCTGGTTGGGCGACCAGGCGGTGGCCCAGGCGCGCCACCTGTTTCAAGGCGCCGGCCTGGCCAACTTTGACACGCCCGAACAAGCGGTAGACGCCTTTGCCATGTTGCGGCGCTACCGCAGCAACCAGGCTGAGCTGAGCGAAGCCCCACCGGCCGTGCCGTCTCAAGCGCCGCTCAGCCCCCAGGCTATTGAAACCATTCAGGCGCTGGTGCAAGCGGCGCTGGCGCAAGGCCGTGAGATGCTCAGCGAGCCAGAAGCCAAGGCCGTGCTGCATGCCTGTGGCATTCCGGTGGTGGCCACGCAACGTGTGGCGCCCACGCCCGAGGCGGCGGTGCAAGCGGCCCAGGCCACCGGTTTTCCGGTGGTGCTCAAAATTGTGTCCGACGATATTTCGCACAAGTCCGACGCCGGTGGCGTGGTGTTGAACTTGCCAGACGCCCCGGCCGTGCAAGCCGCCGCCCGCAGCATGCTGGAGCGCTTGGGTCATGCGCTGCCCAGCGCCCGCTTGCAGGGCTTTAGCGTGCAGGCCATGGTGCGCCGCACACACGCGCAAGAGCTGATTGTGGGCAGCAGCATCGACCCGGTGTTTGGCCCGGTCATTCTGTTTGGCCAGGGCGGCACTGCGGTAGAAGTGATGGCCGATCGCGCCGTGGCCCTGCCGCCCTTGAACACCCCGTTGGCCCAGGCCCTGGTGGCGCGTACCCGGGTGGCGCGTTTGCTGGCCGGTTGGCGTGACACGCCCCCAGCAGACCAAGCCGCGCTGCACGGCGTGCTGGTGGCCTTGTCGCAACTGCTGGCCCAAGTGGCGCAGATTGCCGAGCTCGACATCAACCCGCTCATCGTCAACTTTGAGGGGGTGTTGGCGCTCGATGCGCGCATTCGCGTCAGCGCCCAGCAGCCCGCAGGGGCGGCCAACTTTGCCATCAAGCCTTACCCGGCCGAACTGGAAGAAACGCTCGACTGGCAAGGCCGCCCGCTTACGCTGCGCCCAATTCGCCCGGAAGACGAAGCGCAGCACGCCGCATTTTTGCAACAACTTGACCCCGAAGACGTGCGTATGCGCGTGTTCTACAGCAAGCGCACCATGGCGCGCAGCGAGCTGGCGCGTCTGGTGCAAATTGACTACGCCCGCGAGATCGCGTTTGTGGCCCTGGCCCCTGGCCCGGACGGCCAAACGCAAACGCTGGGCGTGGTGCGCGCCATGACCGACCCCGACAACGTGGACGCGGAGTTTGGCGTCATCGTGCGCTCAGACCTCAAGGGCAGCGGCCTGGGCCTGTTGTTGATGCAAAAGCTGATTGCCTACCTGCGCAGCCAGGGCACGCAGCGTCTGGTGGCCACGGTGCTGGACTACAACGATCGCATGCTGAAACTGGCGCGCGAGCTGGGGTTTGAAGAAGAAGCCCACAAGGCCGACGGCGACCCCACCCGTGCGATTGTGTTGCCGCTCCAGAACAAGTGATAGCGGTTGATATCGCTCAACACCAGTTAGCGCGACTCAATGAACCACTGAATCAGGTACTTGGCCACAAAGCCGGTCATGCCAAACGCCAGGCCCAGAAAGATGACGAAGGTGCCAAACTTGCCCGCCTTCGATTCCCAGGCCAGCTGGCCAATGATGAACAGCATGTAGAGCATGAAGGCGCCAACGCCAAAGGTCAGGCCAAAGCCCGCAATCTGCGCTTCGGTGTAACCCCACATCAGCCGGGTGTCCGGGGTGGCAAGGTAGACGCATCCACCAAGGCGCGGTACGCGTGCCAACTGGCATGGCCCAGCATGGGCACCACCGCAATCAGCCCGAGCAGGCCCGAGGCCATGCCCAGCAAGGTAAAGCCCATGATCAGCGCCGCCCACAGCGCCATGGGCAAGGGGTTGGTCAACACCACTTGCCAGCTCAGCAGCACCGCGCGGTACAGGCTCACGCGCCGGTCCAGCAGCAAGGGCACGGCAATGGCGGTGGACGCAAAAATGGGCGCAGCCAACACGCCGCCCAAAGCCAGCCAGGCCTCAAACAGCACGCCGTTTTTGGCCAGCACCACGTGGTGAATAAAGTCCATCGGCGTGGCAATGGGCACCGGCGCCAGCAGCGTAATGAACGCCGCCGAGGTGATGACCCAACCGGTGCTGGCCAGCGCCAGCAGCGCGCCAAACTGCACCAGGCACCAGTAGTCGTTGCCCCATTTGTTGCGGTGTGCGCGTTGCCAGGTAAGCCAAGTGCTTTGCACTACGCCCAAGTTGGCGGGCTCGCCACGCTCCAGCGCGCGGCTCAGCGCGTACAGGCTGGTGGCCAAAATAGGCGCCAGTACCAAAAAGCCCGACAGCGCACCGGCCAGCAACCAGAAGCGGTCGTGCGCCACGCCCAGAATCAGCCAGCCCACCAGCGTCAGCACCAAGCCATGCGCAAAACTGAGCCAACCACAGCGCGCCATGTCACGCCAGGCCAGCGCCAGCCATTCCAGCGGTTGCAACAAGCCAATCTGGCGCACTGCCGACACAGGTAGCGCACGGTCAGCAGAGGGCGTGGGCGGCAAGGGGGAGGGCATCATGGCGGGCAGTTTAAGCCGTGCGAGGGGCGCCCACCTTGGCGCAGGTCAAGAAGGTTGAGAAGGTTGAGAAGGTTGAGAAGGTTGAGAAGGTTGAGAAGGGCCGCTAGGGTGATAAGGTTGATTACGCGGATTATTAGACATAGCCAGGCAGGGGAGGGCCTTGGAGGTGGGGGAAATCGGCCAAGCCGGGCCGCTGCAGCGGGTCGCAGCTGGCGCAATTTGTGGATTCTCAGAATAGATGCAAATTCAAACAAGGCAAATCAAAGAGCTTTGCACCTTCCATGAGAAAACCGACTATCTCCGCTGGCGCGGAGGAACCTCAAGCGCCAGTGTTAATGCTTCAGTTTGTTTGGGCCTATCATCTGCGGCTGTTTTCGGCTGAGAGCAGAACATCGCTGCGAGTGTGTGACCGGCAGTAACAGACCCATACCGGTAGAAGCCGCTTCCGATCTGGCTCCTCCAGACCGGGCATTGGCTGAAACAAAACGACAGTCAGCTTTCGGCTGACCACATCGTGAAACCGGGCACCCGTGTTCGACCACCAGCTGTCATTCAGCTAAGGCTTCCCGTCTTGGCATTAAGTGCTGCCACGCACGACCAACTGGTAGCCAACATCAATGCAGGTGGGCTCTAAGGTTTCAGAGTGCATAAGCTGAATCAGCATTTGTGCAGCAACCTGTCCGATTTCTGCGCGCGGTGTTTTAACAGTGGTCAGTGGGGGCAACATTTGATCGCTACCAGTGAGGTCATTGAACCCTGCAACTGCGACGCGTTCGGGTATGGACACACCCAGGCGCAAAGCCGCCAGCGCAGCCCCCTGGGCGAGGTCATCATTGCAAAAAAAGATGGCGTCGACCGGGGGATGCTGTCCGATGATCTGCTCAAACATGCGGGCACCTAGTGAGATGGAGGATGGCGCCGGGTTAAGCCATTCCAGCGTGGCATCAAACAGATCGGCTTCTTCCAAGGCTTGGCGCCATCCTTCCAGTCGTTGCAGGGTTCGCGGGTCCAATTGGGCTCCCGCAAATGCAATACGTCGGTAACCGCGCTCCAGCAGGTGGCGGGTCAGGTCAGCTCCTGCATCTTTTTGCGAGAAGCCCACACAGTACGACCCGGCTGGGCCCGAGACCGCCATCAAATGCACACATGGGACACCGCTTTGGGAGATAAGTGCCTTTGTCGCTTCGTTGCGTTCAAGGCCCGTGACAATCAGGCCGGCTGGCCGGTGCAGCAGTTGTTCGCGCAAAAGCGTCTCTTCTTCACTGGCATCGTAATGGGTAATACCAATGAGGGTCTGGTAGCTCGCTTGACGCAGCGTGCGCTGCAACGCCTCCAGTAGATCCACGAACAATGAGTTGGACAGCATCGGGATGAGCACTGCCACATGGCTGCTTTGGCCGGATGCCAAGGCGCGTGCCGCCGGATTGGGCACGTAGCCAAGGGTGTGGACCGCGGCTTGCACTTTGGCAATCAGCACCGGATCGACCGCGCGCTCCCCGCGCAGTGCCCGTGACACAGTAATGGGACTGACTCCAGCGAGTTGCGCGACGTCAGCAAGGGTGATTCGGCCGGTGGCGCGTGGGCGAAGGGGTGTTTTCATCTAGATAGGGTAACTACCAGTAATTGAAATTCAATAATCGCATAGGATAGCGCTATCCAACATATTTACTTTGGTTTTTTACTAACCGGATAGCGCTAGCCAATTATCAATCTTATGCATTCCATTGTCATTATGGGCGTCGCCGGTTGCGGCAAATCGAGTCTGGGGGGCGTTGTGGCGCAGGCCGCCGGCTTGCCGCTGGTGGAGGGCGACGACCACCATAGCGCCTCCAACCGCGACAAAATGCAAAGCGGCGTGCCGCTGACCGACGCCGACCGCGACGGCTGGCTCAGTGCGCTGTGCGAACAATTGCGGACAAACCCGCACGGCGTGGTCATGACATGTTCCGCGCTCAAGCAGGCCTACCGCACACGTCTGCGCAAGGCGGCACCCAGCCTACGGTTTGTGTTTATGGACCTCACGCGCGAACAGGCTCAGATCCGCGTGGCCGCCCGGGCACACGCCCATATTTTTCCGACCGCGCTGGTGAACAGCCAATTCGCTACGCTGGAGTCTCCGGTGGGGGAATCCGGTGTCTTGCGTGTGGATGCCCTGGCACCCTTGCCACAACTCCAGGTCGAAGTCACGGCTTGGCTAAATGCAAAGGTGGTCGCATGACGAGCGAATCAAATACACCGGTGCCAGTTGGGCGCTTCCAGCACCTTACCAACACGCTGATGGCCGCGTGCCTGGGGGTGATGGCTGCATCCGTCTTCGTTAATGTTGTGCTGCGCTACGGCTTTGGCAGCGGCGTGGCGGCCAGCGAGGAACTGTCTCGCCTGCTTTTCGTTTGGATGGTGTTTATTGGTGCGACGGCCGCCTACCCAGCGGGCGAACACATGGCCTTTACCAGCTTGGTGGGCTTGCTCAAAGACAAACCGCTGCCTATGCGCATCATGACCAGCTTCATCCGCATCGCCGTCATCTTGAGCTGCGCCGTGGTGGCCTGGGGTGCTTGGCAGCAGGTGTTAGTGGGGCTTGGCAGCAAGTCCGTGGTGCTGGGCTACTCCATCGCCTTGTTGCCCTTGCCTGCTCTTTTATGCACCGCCGCCATTGGCGTGATGGCCTTGATCGAATTGATTCAACAAGCACCGCTGGACCTGGGTCATGGCGCGGAAGTGGAGTAACCAACATGTCTAACGAAGGTCTCTCTTTTATCGTTTTCGTCGCAGGCATGCTGGGGCTGATGGGCATTGGCATGAATATGGCGCTGGCCCTGGTGCTTACCGGCGCCGGTATGGCCTGGGTGCTGGGGTTTTGGGACACGCAGCTGCTGGCCCAAAACCTGGTGGCTGGGGTTGATAGTTTTCCGCTGCTGGCCGTGCCGTTTTTCATTCTGGCCGGTGAGCTGATGAACAGTGGCGGCATTAGTCAGCGCATTGTCACCATGGCGCAGGCCTGGGTGGGGCATATTCGCGGTGGCTTGGGATACGTGGTCATTGGTGCCGCCGTGCTGATGGCCAGCATGAGCGGTTCGGCACTGGCTGACACGGCCGCTCTGGCCACCATTTTGCTACCCATGATGCGACAGCAGGGCTACCCCATGCACACGTCGGCCGGATTGATTGCGTCGGGCGGCATCATCGCGCCCATCATCCCGCCAAGCATGCCGTTTGTGATTTACGGTGTGACTACCAACACCTCCATTTCCGCTTTGTTTGTTTCTGGCATCGTGCCAGGCTTGATCATGGGTGCCGGTTTGATCATTGCATGGCGCTGGGTGCTGCGTGACCTGGACTTGCCCCGGGGCACCCCATTGCCCATGAAAGACCGCATGCGCGCCACAGGCAAAGCCTTCTGGGCCTTGCTGATGCCCATCATAATTATTGGTGGCATGAAGTCGGGTGTATTCACCCCTACCGAGGCCGCTGTGGTGGCTGCGTTTTACGCCATGGTCATCGCCCTATTCGTCCACCGGGAGATGAAACTGCTTGATCTCTATGGCGTGCTGGTACGTGCCGCCAAAACCACCGCCATCGTGATGTTCCTGTGCGCCGGTGCTGCAGTGGCCAGTTACATGATTACCTTGTCCGACCTGCCCAACTTGCTGATCGGCTGGTTAGGCCCACTGGTAGAAAGCCCCAAGTTGCTGATGTTTGTCATGATGTTGGTGCTGGTCGTCGTAGGCACCGCGCTGGACTTGACGCCTACCATTTTGATCTTCGCCCCAGTGATGCTGCCCATCGCCGTCAAGGCTGGTATTGACCCGGTTTACTTTGGCTTGATGTTTGTATTGAACGGCGCCATTGGCCTGATTACGCCGCCGGTAGGCACGGTGCTCAACGTGGTGGCCGGTGTGGGCAGGATGTCCTTGCACCAGGTGATCAAGGGCGTGAACCCGTTTTTGTTCACCTATATCGTCATTCTTTTCATGTTCGTGTTGTTCCCCCAAATCGTGACTGCGCCAGTGGCGTGGATGCGGTAACTTTTTTAACCTAGGAGATTTTCATGACCCTTTTCCGTCGTACCCTCATTGCGGCCACAACCGCAGCCCTGCTGGGCGCATCGTTCGCTGCGGCAGCGCAAGACATCAAGCCTCGCATAATTCGATTTGGCTACGGTCTTAACGAGCAAAGCAACCAGGGCCGCGCTGCCAAGGTTTTTGCTGACGCCGTAGAGAAAAACTCGGGCGGCAAAATGAAAGTGCGCGCCATTGGTGCTGCCGCTCTCGGGCCAGATACCCAAATGCAGCAAGCGCTGATTGGTGGCGCTCAAGAGATGATGGTTGGCTCTACCGCTACGCTGGTTGGCATTACCAAGGAAATGGCGCTGTGGGATACCCCCTTCATGTTCAGCAACGCCAACGAAGCCGACATCCTGCTGGACGGCCCTCTGGGCACCAAAATCAAGAACAAGCTGCAAGAAAAGGGCCTGGTTGGATTGGTGTACTGGGAAAACGGCTTCCGTAACCTGACCAACAGCAAACGTGCCATCACCAAGATGGAAGATCTGGACGGCGTCAAACTACGCGTCATGCAGAACAACGTATTTTTGACCAGCTTCCAGACACTGGGCGCCAATGCCATCCCTATGCCTTTTTCTGAGCTGTTCAGCGCACTGGAAACCAAAACTGTGGATGGTCAGGAAAACCCGTTCAACACAATTTTGTCGAGCAAGTTCTACGAAGTGCAAAAGTACATGACGGTGACCAATCACGTCTACAGCCCCTGGATCGTGACGGTCAGCAAGAAGTATTGGGACCAGCTCTCCAAGGATGAGCAAAAGGTGCTGATGGATGCCGCCATTGTCAGCCGCGACTTTGAGCGCAAGGACACCCGCGACGAAGCTGCCAAGGCTATGGGTGATCTCAAAGCCAAGGGAATGATGGTGAACGAACTTTCCCCCGCTGAGGCAACCCGTATGCGGGACAAGCTGACCAAGGTTTACGCCCTGGTCGCAGCTGACGTTGGCATGGATCTGTGGAATGAAGCTCAGGGTGAGCTGGCAAAAATTCGCGCCAAAAAATAACCGGAGTGATTCGGATGCAACGCCGCCGGGAGAGAGTGAATCAGCTTGGAGCGCTGCAAACTTGCCTACTAGCATTTCGCGCCATGAAGGCGAATGAGATGAATATCAAGCCTCTCATTTGCCGGCGCCGAAAGAACGCGCAACACTGAACCTGACATTTGCCAGTGTCTGCAACGGGCACCAAGGCGACGGCTGTGGCCGGCGGCTAACTGGTCTCCGAAATCACCGAATTGGCTTACCCGGAACCGGGCATTGGTGGCCGACCGGTTACGCTGCCAAGCAGTCTTATGACCTGATCGTGACGCAAGCGAAGGCCAATCAGTCAGCGGAGCAGTTCGCCAACGGTGATTTCCGGTCTGTCTTGGCGCAAGCGGTGATCAAGGCGCTTACGAGTCACAAGTCGATGTCGGAACAGATGCTTCAGGATCCGAAGGTGTTTGATGACGTGGCGGATGTTCTTCTTCCTGAAATCTACCAGCGTGCACGTTCCAGCATTTCCATTTCAATGTAAAACGAATTCATTGAAGGGAGTGATAGGTGATACTGGCCGATGCCGCCGTGGGAGTTCGGGCTGCCTTTACGCATTCAAATCCTTCAAATCGGCCACTGGACAGACATTTAAGTCTTCTCAAGGTCAGTATCGCATTCTCAGAATTAAGCTTTCCGTAAAGTCTCCAGAAATACGGCCTGCCGATGGAATTCCAGGAAGTTCTTTTGGCCAGTTGAAAAGCTCCCAACGTTGACCGGCTCTTGGATATTGATGCCCATTTTTTGCAATGAAGGACGATGCGCAACGGGTGAAATGATCAATTTTCCATTGCCCTCAAAGCCAATAAATCCACGGTCAAATAGGTGGTCAATGCTCGGGGTCAGTAATAGACCGTTTTCGCCGTCTAGGCGCTCGTCGTTGTTGGAGTCGCGCCAAGGCTTGCAGTGGCTGGCGATCAAGTGCGTAGGGTTTTCAACCCCTGTGATCCGGCATCGGGTTTCTATTCGGCTAACCCTTTCTTTAAAGAGGCCTTGGCCGATCCGCGCTTTCACAATGGCAACCCGGTCAGTTTCTAGAACACTGGTGTCCTGGAAAACGGCCTCTTCAATTTTTCGTTCCCAAAAATCCAAATCATCAGCGACCAAGGGCACCACGGACCGCGCTGCTAGCTGTAGTGGCGCTGCTTCTTGTCCAATCAGACCCGTCAGAACTTCTGCAAACGCCGCGGTGACTTCGGTTAGATAAACAGACTGCAAGCCGTTCCCGTTTTGTTGTAGGGGTGCGTATTTGGTTGGAAGGTGCGGTCCAAGCACCGACATGTGATTCTTGGGCCTGACTTGGTTTCTCAATTCCGTAAAACGGACTTTGACCTTCCAGCCAATGTTTTCCCAGTTCTGACCTGCCGTACCGAACTCAAGAGGCTTCGGCGACTCCCAGCAGTAGGACTCAGCGATGCCAATAGCAAAAATCAGCGTGTCTTTGAAAGAGAACACCAAATCACCAGGGGAGACTTCCCGCATTGACTCGTAAAAAGGGTTGCGACCACCGTTCGCATTCCGTTTAGGCGACCAGATATATCCGCCATCAACTTCATGGCGGTAGGTTTGGTTCTGGTTGACCCACCAAAATCGCATGGTTATTTCAAAGCCCTTTTTATCAGACATTGCCAGGCAGGGGAGGGCCTTGAAGGAGGGGGAAATCGGCCAAGCCGGGCCGCTTCTACGAGATTTGTTCGCGCACCGGATGAGCGACATTCAGCGTTGATACATGTTGACACATACCAAAGAGACGTATAAACTTGTTTCAACTTTTAAAGAGGTGTCGAAATGACAGCAACAGTTTCAGTCGAGCAGACCGTCCAAGAATGGGGAAATGGCCTGGCCGTGCGTATCACGGCCCCGGTGGCCAAGGCTGCACGTTTCAGCCGTGGACTGCCGATCAAAGTAGAGGTGGTCGAGGGCGGTGTGTTCTTGCGCACGGTGGGCAAGCCAAAGCTGACGCTGGCCCAAAAGCTAAAAATGTTTGAGCCCGATCTACACGGCGGGGAAGTCCTGGCCACTGGCCGTGTCGGCGCTGAAGTGTTCTGATGGCGACTCCGAGCAAGCTCTGGGTGCCAGACCGCCGCGACATGATCTGGATTAACTTCAATCCACAGGTCGGCACAGAAATGAAGGACGAGCACCCGATGCTGGTGCTGTCGACTAAGGCGTTCAACGAGAGGACAAATCTTGTGATCGGGTTGCCCATGACCCATTCACCGAGCAATGAAACCAACCCATTTGCTGTCCGGTTCACTTCGACTAAAGGCGAAGTCTGCTACGTGCTGGCGCATCAGCCAAAGTCATTCGCCTGGCGCGACCGCGGCGCTCGGCCGCACGCGTGGAAGCAGGTGCCGCCAACGGTATTTGAATCAGCATGCGAAGAACTCAATGGGATCATTTCTATCTGCACCTAATCTATTTGATGCTTTAAGTGGGCGAAAAGTACGTCGACATTGAGGCTGTGCGCAACGGCAAACGTTGAAGGTTCTCAGGACTCATGCAAAGTCGGGTAATCCCCCCAATTTCCACTGAACCTAAAAGT
>JBIKZP010000001.1:0-36642 GCA_044354655.1 Rhodoferax sp.
TCAGGCGCCAATGGCCTGGACGACTGGGGTCTGGCCCGCGAACCCGCGCTACAGCAAATCAACCATGTGCACACGGCGGGCAATGCGCCCTGCATGGCCGATGGGGCCAGCGCGGTTCTGCTGGGCACGGCCGAGGTGGCCGCCCGACTGGGCCTGCCGGTGCGGGCGCGCATTCTGGCGCATGCCGATGCGTGCGTCCCACTGACCCAGACCGGTGCGGTTGACGCCACCACCAAGGCCTTGGCCCGGGCCGGTCTGAGCGTGGCTGATATTGACCTGTGGGAGGTGCGCGACTCGTTTGCTGCCATCACGCTGCACTACATCCGCAGCCTGGGTATTGCGCTGGAAAAATTCAACGTCAATGGCAGCTCCATTGCGCTGGGCCACCCGATGGGTGCCACTGGCGCCATGCTGGTGAGCTGCCTGCTTGATGAAATGGAGCGGCGTGATCTGCGCTACGGCGTGGCCGCGCTGCCCGGCGCTTTTGGCGTGGCCACCGCCACCGTGTTCGAGCGGCTGCGCTAACGGCTTTGCCGCGCACCGCCCTTTACCTCCTTTCCCTTCCCTCTGGAGAATTGCCATGCTTGAAGTTCATTCCCGTGTCAGCCTGAGCTGCCTGCCCAGTGACAACCCCTACCTCAATGGCGGCCATGGTCCGACCGACACCGAGTGGACCGCCAGCACGCCTGATTTGAAAGTGATCGGTGAGCTACCCACCGACCTGAACGGCGTCTACCTGCGCAACGGCCACAACCAGATTCATGCGCCCCTGGGCAAATACCACCCGTTCGACGGCGACGGCATGGTGCACGGCATGCACTTTGCCAACGGCCAGGCCACCTACCGCAACCGCTTTGTGCGTACCACCGGCTTTCTGGCCGAATCGGTCGCCCATGAATCCTTGTGGCCCGGCCTCATAGAGCCACGCCGCGCGGTACGCCGCGGCTGGGGGTCGATTGGCGCCATGAAGGACAACGCAGGCACTGACGTGAAGGTGCATGCTGGCCGGGCGCTGGCGGCCATGAGCCAATGCAGCGAGCCCTACCGCATGGACCCGGTCACGCTGGAGACGCTCGGCCCGGACACCAACTGGGCGCGCGCGCTCGGTGACCGGGGTATCTGCTCGCACTTCCAGGTGGACGAGCACAGCAAAGAGATGATGTTCTTCAACTTCGGCGAACACGCACCCTACTTCAACTACGGCGTCGTGGATGCCAGCAACAAGCTGGTGCATTACGAACCCATCGAACTGCCCCACGCCACCTGGCCACACGACCTGGGCATGAGCCAGAACTACTGCGTGATCCATGACCTATCGATGTTCTTCGATCCCGAGGGCCTGAAAAAAGGCCAGCACCGCCTGAAATTTCACCGCGATGTGCCGGCGCGTTTCGGTGTGATCCCGCGCTTTGGTACCAGCCGCGATGTGAAGTGGTTCGAGGGCCTGCCCTGCTACATCCTGCATTTGGCCAACACTTACGAGGTAGGCGACGAGATCATCATGGATGGCGCGATCCAGACCAACCCGGTACCCGACCTGAGTGGCCTGCCCAAGGAAGGCTATGCACGCATGAATGCCCTGTTGTCCATGGACCTGCAAGAAACCCGCATGCACCGCTGGCGCTTCAACCTGAAGACCGGGCAGACCCACGAGGAAGACCTGGACGACGAGGTCACCGAGTTCTCCATGATCAACACGCAGGTCAAGGGCCGGCCCAACCGCTATGTGTACAACGCGTTGATGAAACCCAACTGGGAACTCGACGGCCTCAAAAAATATGACTGGCAAACCGGTCAGAGCCAGCGCTGGCAAGCCCCCAAGGGCTGCTTTGTGAGCGAGACCCCGTTTGCGCCGCGCGACGGCGCCGTGGCAGAGGACGACGGCTACCTGGTGACCTACATCACCAACCTCAACACCGGCAAAGGTGAGTGCGCCATCTTTGATGCACGCGACATCACCCCCGGACCGATCTGCCGCATCATCCTGCCCGGCCACGTCCCCATGGGGGCACACGCTGGCTGGACATCGGCCGCCTCCCTGCAGGTACCCGCATGAGCCACAGCGCCGTCACTCTGCCCGATTACGCCGTGCACCACCCCGTAGGCGGTGGCCATGGCGTCACCGTGTTTTTGCTGCACGGCGCCTTTGGCGCCAAGGAATACTGGCGCACCCAAGTACAGGCGCTCACGCAAGCCGGCTTCCGCGTGGTGTCGTGGGACGCGCCGGGTTACGGCTTGTCGGCCCTGCCGGTGCCGCTGACGATTGACCACTGTGCGCGCGCACTCTGTCTGCTACTTGAGAAAGAGGGCGGCGCGCGCAACGTGGTGATGGGCCACAGCATGGGCGGCATGGTCGCGCAGCAAGCCTGGCGCTACGCCCGGGCGCGCATTCACGGCTACGTGCTGTCAGCCACCAGCGCCTCATTCGGCAGCCCGGACGGCGACTGGCAGAAAGAATTTGTACGCGCCCGTGTGGCGCCGCTGGATGCCGGCAAAACCATTCCTGAATACGCTCCGGTGATGCTGCGCGCCATGATGGCCCCCGGTGCCAGTGGCCCGGCGGTGGACCTGTTGATTGGCACCGTGAGCCAGATGCGCGAAGAAACCTTCCGTGCCGCCGTGGCTGCCATCGTCGGTTTTGAAGGCCGCGACCTGTTGCCGACGCTGGACGTGCCGGTGTTGTGCATCGCCGGTGAACTTGACGCTACCGCCCCGGTTGCCGTCATGCAAAAAATGGCCGGCAAGATCGCCGGCGCAGAGTTCGTCAGCCTGACCGGTCTAGGGCATTTTGGCTGGGCCGAAGATCCACCTCGCTTCAATGCCGCCGTGCTGGATTTTCTTGCCCAGCACTTTCCCCAACACTGAAACTACGAGGTTCCTCCATGCGCCACTACACCCGCACACTTGCCCTGCTACTGACCGGCCTTTGGGCCGCTATTGCTAGCGCCCAAACCAATTACCCCGACAAGCCGATCACCGTGATCGTGCCCTTCCCGCCTGGCATCGTAGACAGCTATGCCAGGCTGGTGGCGACCAAAGCCAGCGCTATCCTGGGTCAACCGATGGTGATCAAAAACCAGGCCGGCGCCGGCCAGCGCATCGGCACCGACGCACTGGCTAAATCGCCCAAGGACGGCTACACCATTGGCGTGATCACCAACGCCGGCGTGGTGTCGGGCCCCGTACTGGCGGCCAATGTGCCCTATGACCCGATCAAGGACCTGAGCTACCTGACCATGATCTTCGAGTCGCATTACCTCATCAACACCCAACCCGCTTCGGGTATCAAGTCGCTCAAGCAACTGGTGGACATGGCCAAAGCAGCACCCGAGAAATACAAGTTCGGCTCCACCGGCATGGGCACCGGCTTTCACCTCGCCAGCGAGCAATTTTTATACACCGCCGGTATCAAGATGCTGCATGTGCCTTACAAGGGCGAAACGCCGATGTTGACCGACCTGATGGGTGGCCAGGTGGAGTTGGGCTTCTCGTCCATGGCCAGCCGCACCATGGCCGAGTCGGGCAAGTTGGTCATGCTGGCCTACAGTGGCGAAAAACGCTCGCCGCTGTTGCCCAACGTACCCACCGTGCGCGAGCTGGGCATACCGTATGTGAGCTCAGGCTGGCTGGGCTTTGCTATGCCGGCTGGTGTGCCCACCCCCATTCGCGACAAACTGGTGGCGGCGTTGACGGCAGCGGTGAATGACCCTGAAGTAACGGCAAATTTCACCAAAGGAGGCGGCGAGCCGCGCACCCTGAGCGGTGACGCGTTTGCAGCCCGCGTCAAGCGCGAGCTCGACGACATTCGGGAACTCAACAAGCAGCTCAAAATAACGCTGGAATAACAGCATGGCAATTCTTGGCAATGTGCGGGTGCTGGACCTGACGCGCGTGGTAGCCGGTCCGTGGTGCACCCAGGCCTTGGCCGACCTCGGCGCCGATGTGATCAAGATAGAGCGTCCCGATGGGGGCGATGACACCCGTCGAGTCAGCCCTTTTGTGATGGGCGCTGATGGCAAGCCCACCCTGGACTCGGCATTTTTCATGGGCAGCAACCGAGGCAAGCGTTCGGTCACGGTAGACATTGGTACGCCGCAGGGCGCGCAACTGATACGCGAGTTGGCCCTCCATTGCGATGTGTTTATTGAGAACTACAAAGTGGGTGGGCTCAAGCGCTATGGGCTGGATTACGAGCGCATTCGGACTATCAATCCGTCCGTTATTTATTGCAGCGTCACCGGCTTCGGGCAAGACGGCCCCTATGCCGATCGCCCGGCCTACGACTCGGTGATGCAGGCCATGTGCGGCCTGATGAGCACCTGTGGCCAGCCCGATGGCGCACCCGGTGCGGGCCCCATGCGCTCCGCCGTGCCGGTGGCCGACATCTTCACCGGACTCTATGCCGCCATTGCAATTTTGGCAGCCCTCATTCACCGGCGTGACAGCGGTGAGGGGCAGTACATTGACGCGGCCTTGGTGGACGCCACCACCGCCGTCAACGGCCACCTGGCCCTGGGTTACCTGATGACCGGCCAAGTGCCGCAGCGCCAGGGCAACAACAACCCCATCACGGCGCCCAGCGAAGTGTTTCAAGCCAACGATGGTTACTTCACCATGTCGGCGGGCAATGCCGGCCAGTTTGAAAAATTGCTGCGCGTGCTGGACCTGCCCGCGAGCCTGGCGCAAGACCCGCGCTTTGTCACCAACATCGACCGCATGGCACACCGCAGCGCCTTGCACGATATTTTGCAAGCCCAAATTGAGCAGGCCACGGTGGCGCACTGGATTGGTCACCTGTCGGTAGCCGGTGTGCCGTGCGCGCCCATCTTAAATATGCAGCAGTTGTTTGATGACCCGCAGGTACGCCATCGCGGGCTAGCGCTTACCGTGCCGCATGCCAGCGGCGTCAATGTGCCGATGGTGCGCAGCCCTTTGCGGCTGTCGGCCGCGCCCGTGCAGCACCGCGCGCCCCCCATGTTGGGCCAGCATTCGGCGGAGGTGCTGCAAGAGCTGTTGGGCAAGAGCACAGCGGAGCTTGCGCAGTTGAAGTCCGCCGGTGTGATCTAGATCTAATTCAGCAAGGGCTTGCATGCGAAAAAATGCCATCCAACTAAGAGGGGTTAATTCTGATACTCATTAACTTGAACCTCAATGCGCTTAAGCTAGTCGAGTATTTGAAATTCTTTTAGTTTGTCAAACAAGTCCTTTGCGACCCTACTCAATTGCTGTCTTCGTTGTTTAACAAATAGATTCCGTTTCAAAAATTTGCATGATCTACCGTTGTAAAAATGTTTTTTGAAAAATCTGAACTATCAGCAAATTTAGTCGTTACGCGCTTGTGTCAATCTCTTGCCCTACTTGGCAACATGTTGGCAGTTCTGGGATGCTTAGGCTTGATTCTGGGCGTTCTTGGTGTCTTTGACATGAACCTTTTTGCCTTGGGGCTTTCATCCGGGATTCGCATCATTGGTACAGTTGCAATCACAGGCTGCTTGCTTAGTGCAATTGGCTACGGTGTTCTCGATTATTCAAAAAATAAAATTTAAAAGGAAATTTAATGTTTAAGCGTTCCGATTTTTTTATCATTTTGGCAGTCATGTTGTCATTTGTGATCTCAGCTTATTTGTGGTTTGTCATCAAAGACCAGCAGCAAGCTATCTTCACCGCCATTTGGATTCCGTCGATCTTCACGTTCGGCATCTATTTCAAGTTATGCGCTTTGATGGGGCGAAATAATGACAACATTTGACATCTTCTACCCCGCAATTGCCGTTTTTTCGCTCTTGGTCATCGGCTTAGTGCTGACTGTCTTGGAGTTCGCAAAAATCAACAAGCAAAAACAAGGTAAAAAAACTCTCCCCTAGAGATAGCTGGCATGGTGGTTGAAGTGATCGCCGAGGAAAGTAGCGATGAAATAGTAGCTGTGGTCATAGCCCGGCTGCATACGCAAGGTGATTGGATGGCCTGCGGCTTCGCACGCCGCTTGTAACAGTTTCGACTGCAGTTGGGTCTCAAGAAACTCGTCTGCATCGCCCTGATCCACCAGCAGGGGCAGTCTCTCTTGGCGCTCAGCCGTCACCAGTTCAACAGCATCCCATGCGCGCCAATCCTGGCGGTCTAGGCCCAGGTAGGCTGCAAATGCCTTTTGGCCCCAGGGCACCTGAGAGGGCGCGACGATGGGCGAAAACGCAGACACACTGCGGTAACGCCCGGGATGGCGCAGCGCGGTGACCAGGGCGCCATGCCCGCCCATGGAATGACCAAAGATGGCGCGCGCATCGCTTGCAGAAAAATGCTGCTCAATCAAGACGGGAAGTTCCTCGGCCACGTAGTCCTGCATGCGGTAATGCGAAGCCCACGGTGCCTGCGTGGCGTTGACATAAAAGGCCGCACCCTGGCCCAGATCGTAGGCGGCGTCGTTAGCCACCGTCTCACCGCGCGGGCTGGTGTCGGGTGCCACCACGATGAAGCCATGACGTGCCGCATGCGCCTGAAAGCCGCTCTTGGTGATGAAGTTTTGCTCGGAGCAGGTTAGCCCCGACAGCCAGTACAACACCGGGCATTTCTGGCCGCGCAGTGCTTGCGAAGGCAAATACACCGCCAGCTTCATCTCACAGCCGAGCGTCTTCGACGCATGCTTCCAAACCTCCTGCCGACCGCCAAAGCTGGCGTGCTGCTCAATGCGTACCATGTTCGTCCCCATCATCAGAAATGAACCACCGAGCGAATCGACCGCCCTTCATGCATCAGGTCAAACGCGTGGTTGATTTCAGTCAGGGGCATGGTGTGCGTGACGAAGGGCGCCAGCTCAATGCGCCCGGCCATCGCGTCGTCCACCATGCCCGGTAATTCGCTGCGGCCTTTGACGCCGCCAAAGGCCGTACCCAGCCAGCGTCGGCCGGTGACCAACTGGAAGGGACGGGTGGATATTTCTTGGCCTGCGCCAGCCACACCGATGATCACCGACTGGCCCCAGCCGCGGTGTGCACACTCGAGCGCTGCACGCATCACCTGCGTGTTGCCTATGCATTCGAAGCTGTGGTCCACACCCCAGCCGGTCATCTCAACGATCACCTGCTGAATCGGCTTGTCATGGTCCTTGGGATTAATGCAGTCGGTCGCGCCAAAGGTGTACGCCAGGTCGAACTTGGAGGGGTTGGTGTCAATGGCAATGATGCGCGACGCTTTGGCCAATTTGGCGCCCTGAACCACAGCCAGGCCGATACCGCCCAGACCAAATACCGCGACGGTGTCGCCTTCTTGCACCTTGGCCGTGTTCTTGACAGCGCCAAGGCCGGTTGTCACACCGCAGCCCAGCAGACACACCTGCTCTGGATTGGCATCGGGGCGGATCTTGGCCAGCGACACCTCGGCTACGACGGTGTATTCGCTGAAGGTTGAGCAACCCATGTAGTGATAGACAGGCTGCCCCTGGTAGGAAAAGCGCGACGTGCCATCGGGCATCACGCCCTTGCCCTGTGTGGCGCGCACGGCTACACACAGGTTGGTCTTGCCAGACTTGCAGAAAAGGCATTGACCGCACTCGGCCGTGTAGAGCGGAATCACATGGTCGCCGGGCTTAACGCTGGTAACGCCCTCCCCCACCTCGACCACGATACCCGCGCCTTCATGGCCGAGAACAACAGGGAAAATTCCCTCAGGGTCGTCGCCAGAGAGCGTGAAAGCATCGGTGTGGCAGATACCTGTGTGCGTGATCTTGACCAAAACCTCGCCCTTGCGGGGCGGTGCAACATCAATCTCGACGATCTGCAAGGGCTTGCCTGCCTCGAAGGCGACGGCGGCTCGGGATTTCATAGAAAAGCTCCAATCAGGTGAATTTGTAAATGTGCTGGCTGCGATTCTCAGTCAAAGTGAAAACCTACGCCGAGCGACGCTGATGGGCTGGTGTATTTATCAGGAAGTAGGACGATTGCGTGACTCTGCATTTCTTGCCCAGCGCTGCAAGTAAGGTCTGAAATGTAAAAAGCCACGGTACCCAAGCTCTAGTAACCCTGTTGCACCAGGGAGACGGGCTAACCGACCCAGCCAGCGCCAGCCCGGCATCACCCGCCAAAGTGCCACAAAAGCCGCAGCGCCGCTGATGAGGCGACCGTCCTCCCACTGAACATGAAAACGCGCCATGTAACGGGCTTGGTCAGCCTGGCTGAGGCCAGCAAGGTCACTGCTCACGTCGCGCCATGAGACCGTTTGCAGCGGGGTGAGCGATTGGTAAAGGGCTATTTCTCGCCGGCACAAAGGACACGATCCATCAAACATCACGGTGAGTTCGCCGCAGCGCGTGTCCTTCAATTCGCCTTGTGATTCGTTCATATTAAATCGCCTGTGGAACAAGTCGCCAAATTAAGACAAGTAGTGGAAAAGAAAGTACTTGGGAAACAATTTCCGCACCCAGAACATACTGGTCATTGGTTTGTATCTCATCCCGACTACCTCCGCTTACCTCAGGTCAATAGTCGCTTGCCGCAGCGGACTGACTTAATTTATTCCACGCAGCATTAACCTACGGCCGCATTGCTTGGACGGCTAATTCCACGTGCACCTCTTAAATTGCATGACTCTGAAGAAGCTCAAGATTGATCATCTTCAATGCATTGGCGTGTGTAGCCTCCAGTTGCACCGGCGGTGCTACACCAGCGTCCAGGGCTTCTAGCCAGCGCATTGCGCACAGGCACCACCTATCACCAGGTTTCAAGCCTGCGAAGCGTGATTCGGGACGAGGTGTCATTAGGTCGTTGCCACGCGATAGCGAATAAGCCAAAAATTCGGCAGTCACACGCGCGCACACAACGTGGGTACCTTGGTCTTGTGCGTTGGTATTGCAGCAGCCATCTCGAAAGTAACCCGTAATAGGGTCAAAAGAGCACACCAGCAGCGGGGTGCCCAGTACATTGAGTGAGGTCATTTGTTTAAAGTTGTCCTTTGCAATCCCACAGTTCACCACAAGGGCTAAGCCCCTAGGGGTGAAGTGCTGATTGTGATGACAAATTACTTTGCCTTTTGCAACACTGTGCGCCGGCAATCCCCCCGATCGACCAGGTGACCGAGATCAGCCTATAATTTTTTTCAGCCCAATTTATCTGCGATTGGCGCTGGGCGAGTGAGGACCTTATTGGGATTCATTATTCCCAAAGGATCAAACGCTTTTTTGATCTGATGCATGAGCCCGACTTCTATGGACGACTTGTAGCGAACTAATTCAGTTGTTAATGACTGTCCGATTCCGTGCTCGGCGCTAAAAGTGCCCTGAAACTCCATTGATGTGTCGTACACCAATTGCCTTACTTGCTTAGCGTAGGCCTTGGAATCACCCAGTGCATCCCAAAAGGCTTGCGGGAAAATGGCTAAAAAGTGGACGTTGCCATCGCCGAGATGCGCGACCGTCACAACATGTGCCTCGGGGAATGCTTTGTTGATTTTCGACGTAGCGCTTTTGACGAAGGCCGGCACGAGAGACGTTGGCACTGCTACGTCATGGTTCAGACTCACACCATGTGAGCGGTTGGCTTGCGAAACGCTATGACGTATTTTCCAAAAGCTCAACGCGTGTGCATGGCTCGCAGCAACCAGCGCGTTGTTCACTTGGCCAACTTCCATCGCTTTGACCAATGTCTGCTGAAGCAATGCGTCCAACGTTCCAGTCGTAATCGAGTCGCTAAGTTCAATCAGCAGGTAACCTGCTGACTTGTCTGGGAGTGGATCGGACTGGCCAGGAACATACCTTAGAACCAAATCAAGCTGTTCCCGCGACACATACTCAAACGCTGACAAGCGAGATTCAAATTCAACACGAAAGCGGGACAGTAAATCGGTTGCATGTTGAAGGCTAGGCATGGCGACCCATGCAACTGCTTTTTCAACCGGTTGCGCAAAAAGCTTCAACGTTGCCCCAGTGATGATGCCAAGCGTACCCTCGGCACCCATGAATAAAGCCTTCAGGTCATATCCGGTATTGTCTTTTCGCAGGGCGCGCAGACCATCCCATACATCACCATTAGGAAGCACAACCTCTAAGCCCAGAACCATGTCACGTGCATTGCCATAGCGAAGCACTGCAGTTCCTCCCGCATTGGTGGACAGGTTTCCGCCAATTTGACATGTTCCCTCTGCCCCTAAGCTCAAAGGGAAAAAAAGGCCATTTGATATTGCACATTCTTGTATGGTTTGCAAGATGACACCGGCTTCGACCGTCACGCTTTGATTGGCGCAATCTACCGCACGGATACGATTCATCCTTGACATATTGATGATGACGTTGCACCCCTGATCCTTGAGGGGAACGCAGGCACCACTCTGCCCTGTATTGCCGCCCTGGGGAATCATCGGCAAGTTCATGTCTGTGCACAATCGCACTATCTGAGCGACCTGCTCAGTGCTACGGGGGAGAAGAACGGCATCAGTTGGACCGCTGAAATTTCGACGCCAATCTATTACATAGGCATCAAGCTCGGCTGTATTGCTAAGCACCCCATCTCTACCAACCACATCCTGTAGGCGGCTAAGTGCCGAAGCACTTAGACGAGTTTTATCGTCGGCCATGGTGTCATTTGCCTCTTAAAAAACCGTCATAAATAGCGACTGTGGTCTTTATTGCGGCACTTGATTGGCCTGGGTACCAGACAGTCGCCGGGGTGGTTTGAACGACGGTACCTTCAGGTGCAAGAAGGCGGGCAATCGCCAAACCTTCAACCAACATGTCTGCAGGTCCTGCACATATCAGCGCTGGGCATCCTAGCAAGGGAAGGCGTGATCGCGTGTTGTATTTAAATG
This sequence comes from Rhodoferax sp., assembly GCA_044354655.1. Taxonomy (GTDB): domain Bacteria; phylum Pseudomonadota; class Gammaproteobacteria; order Burkholderiales; family Burkholderiaceae_C; genus Rhodoferax. The sequence goes on from JBIKZP010000001.1 coordinate 10,789, forward strand.
CTGCGCAGTAGGTGCGGTGATAAGTACGGCCACTTTTGAGCAAGCCAACTGTCCAGTCGTGCAAACTTTGTAGATCAGGTAAGCCTAGGGAGCGTGCTGCATCTCGAGATTGTCTGTACCACGGCCAGAATAAAAACATGTCTCGACGCATATTCCATGCACGAAGAACATGGGTGCCCCAGCGATCCGGCTGAATGGGGGGCAGGTAGTTTTCTAATATGTCGTTGGTGAAGCTTTGGTCAAGCAAAGGGGGGGCTTCAAGAATGATGCGGCCTACGCGATGGGGTTGTAAAAGCGCAAACTCTAGCGCAACTAAAGCCCCGGTATGGGTACCAAATAAATCAACCTGGCTCAGGTTCAATGCATCTGCAACTTCGATTGCATTGTGAGCCATACTGTTTATATCCACCTCCCCTACAGCCTTGTCTGAATCACCGTTATCAAGGTAGTCACACGCAATTACGGTGCGCCCCTTGGCCAGTCGCTTCATGAGCAACTCCAGCGGCTCTGCTGACCCCGGTGCCGACTGAAAAAGGAGTAAGGTCTTTGGCCCATGGCCTACACGGCGCAGGTGCACCCTGCCAGATGGCGTTTGAAGATACTCATAGCGTATGCCGGCACTGGCAACTTGTGGCGTAGCGCTAGGCATAAAGGGTGCGCGACCTTGGATCAATGTGTCGAGTTTTAGCTTTAGGGCCGTCATTGACGGTAAGTCATGCGCCTTGAGGACTCCGTCGTCAGCCATTGAGGCCGTCTCGAGGGCTTGGGCGCATATCGTCCAGAGCTTGCTGTAACCAGCCGGGTTGACCGCAGCCGCAACGACTGATGTATCGAGTTCTAAGGGGGTCGGAAGCGGTGAGCCGTGGGGGTCAATATGTGATGGCTTGCCTGAATCAAGCATGAGGCAGTTGCGAAAGTGGGCATGCAGTGCGACCAGATGCGTGCCGTCTTCGCGCAGTTTCAGAGACGGTAGTCGCTGAGCGCCACCCACCCATTGTTTCGCTTTTTCCACATCTATTTGCAGCAGTTCCATATCCGCCGATTGACAGCGTGATAAGGCCATCGCGATTGACGTTGCAAGATCAAAGCTCAGCAAAACCGACTTAGTCATGCCGAGAAGACTCAAGGCCGCGAATATCGCTCCAGCAACTTCTTGTACGTTATGCGCTGAAATTTTTGCAGAGCCGCCAATCCCTGGTAGCTCGACAACGGTCAAATGCCACCCCGGAATTTGCTGAGCCATTTGATGCGCCGTGACCTCAGCCGACATCACCAGTCCCGGCAACACCACCAAGCTCGGTCCAGCGCCAGCGCTCCATACCCGTAGCTGCCCCACTGAGGTAGACACATAGCGTGGTTGCACCGAATTTTCAAATAGTTCGGCAACTTGATTCATGGCAATTTTTTTAGTTTGGAAGAAAGTAATGTTAGAAAGCTTGGGGAACTTTCATCAATCGCCTAGGTTGAAAACATCGCGCTCTAATGCTCGCTGACCATGAATTGTTTTTGAAGCGCATCTACCCTGGAAAATCCAATAAATTCATTGAAGTCATTAATGGGTGTCACTGGCCGCGGGAGATTTTTGGAAGATTTACTCGCCGACAGTTCCTTCAGGTTCTCGCGAATCGCTTGTGTCGCACTCATCAGCGCCACCAGTGGATAGGTGGCGATGCCCGCCACTTCTTCGATTTCACTTTTACTGAGGTCTTTTTCCAGCCAACCCAATAACTGCAAGGAAAGGGGAACCCCTGCGGCTTGCCGCATCGCGCGCAGCCCGGCGATGTCTTTGAAGCATCTGGAAATTGGCTGGATGATGTCGGCGCCAGCTGCCACATAAGCCTTAGCGCGACGCATAGCTTCAGCGGGATCCACTGCATCGGTGCGGGCAATGATCAGCGTTTCTGGATTGCGACGCACTGACGCAATCGCCCTGATTTTGGCAACCCCCTCTTCCATTGAAATAATGTCAATCTGCAAGGAAGAGCAAGGGCATCGCTTGGGTGAAATCTGGTCCTCCATGATGACGGCTGCGGCACCAGCCGATTCAAACTCGCGCATAGTGCGCATGGCATTGATGGGGTTACCGTAGCCGGTATCGATGTCGGCAATCACGGGTATCGTGACAGCGTTACAAACGTTGCGTGTCACCGTCAAATTTTCGGACATGGTGTAGATCTCGGTGTCTGGCTCACCCAAGAATGACGCCGATATGCCAAAACCGGAGGTCAGCAAGGCATCAAAACCGGCCTCCTGTATCAGACGTGCACTCAGCGCATCGAAGGCTCCAGCGGCCCAAACAGTCCCTGATTTTTGTATGCGTGCCCTAAGACTTGTCATGATGTTTCTCCGATTGCAGTTGGTTTAAAAAAACGATTTTTCAAATAATTCTCCAAACCACCGGCCTGAAGCATGGCAAAGTCAGCGCGTGGCAAGGGTTCAAAATCAATGGAAGTTCCCTGGGTCAGGTTGCGTAGGGTCGAGGCGGCCCAGTCCACTTCAATTTCATCCCACCTAGACACAAATTCAAGAATGCCAGGACACGGAATTTGTGGGAAACCCATGCTGATCTCGCCACGCCAGTAACCTGGCGAAAAGGATTCGGCAATGATCCCCCTGATGCCGAGATGTCGCATGGCCTTCATGGGGGGGTAATGCGGATGGCCATAACCAAAATTATGGTTGCCCACCAATAGATCCCCCTGCTTAACTGTGTTCAAAAAATTCTTGTCATACGATTGCATTGCCGACTTGGTCAGCTCATTGATGTCTGTGGTTTTCATATTTGAGACACCAACAATCTGGTCCACATCAAAGTCAATTTCTTCGAATATGAAGGCCACACGTCCACGCAAATTATTCAAAGTCATGGTCAGCCTTTCAGGTACGGGCGTGGATCAGCGATTTTTCCTTCGATTGCCGAAGCTGCCACCACAGCGGCATTGCAGAGGTAGATTTCTGAATCTGGGCTGCCCATTCGGCCCCGGACGTTCAGCGTCCCGGTGGAGACGGCTCGCTGTCCTGGGGCCATCGTGGCAATGCGTCCGAAACAATAGTCGCAGGAAGACGAAGAGACAAATGCACCCGCTTCCACCAGAGTTGCAATGAGACCTTCACGCGCGGCCTCAGCCATGATGGCCTGGCTGGTGGGTACCACATGAAGCGCAAAACCTGGCGCAATTTGTTTACCTTGCAGCACCTGCGCCGCGATACGCAGGTCCTCTAGACGACCAGAAACACATGAGCCCAGGTAGCCGGTTTGCACCTCCAGGCCAACATAGTCTTTTAAGTCGCGCGTGTTTGCAGGGCTTGGCGGAATCACGATGATGGGCTGCAGGGTGGACAGGTCAATCGTGTGGCGAGCCGCATATTGGGCATCGTCATCGCTGCTGACAGGCTCAAGTTGTTTGCGCGCCCGGGGCAGCGCGTAGGCAAGTCGTTCCGCGTCCGGGTTGACGATCGCCGTCAGCGCGCCGGTGAACATCGCCAAACCGGTGATGGTTTGGAGGCTGTCCGTGGAGAAGGCACTGGCCGCTGAACCGCCGATTTCCAGAACCTGAAAACGGCACGAAGCCGAACCCAGCACACGAACCAGGTGGTGAAACACATCACGAGCCATGACACCGGGATTTAAAGTGCCCACCAGATCAACACGTGTGGTTTGTGGCACCTTGATGGCAACGCGCTCCATGGCAAAGGCTTCCAGCACATTGCGGCGGATACCCATTGCCAGCGTGCCAAAGGTACCTAGCTGGCTGACATGGCCATCAAAATGGACGACAAAGGCGCCCGGTGTTGCAAAGCCGACCTCGCAAGCGACCTGATGACCGATTCCTTTGCGTTCATAAAGTGAGACATTGTTTTTGCTGCACCAATCTCGCGTACCCATGTGCAATTCCTCTTCCTTAGCCGAGGTCGCTGGCACCATGTGATCAATGAAGATGCCGAAGCGCTCGGGCTCAGGAATTTGTTCGATTCCGAAATCGTCTTTCAATTGTTTGAAGATGACATCGGTGTAGCCAGGAAAATCATAGGCCAGAACAAAATCTGGTTTGGCCATGATTTCGTCGCCGGCCTTCACCGCTTCCAATCCGGCCGCGCGCGCAAGAATTTTTTCTGCAATTGTGTAACCCATATTTTTTTCTCCTGAGGTGATGGGTTAGCGGCTAAAGCCAAGGGAGCCGGGGTTCATGATGCCGTCCGGATCGACCGCTGTTTTAAGCGACGTCAGCAGCGCCCAGGTGGATGGTTGTTGGACGTCTTTGAACGGGTAGTCGCGTGCAATTTGCCAGTTAACCCCGCCCAGTCCGACATAAACCGCCTGTATCCCTTGACGCAAAGTTGCTACCGCTTCACGGGCTGCCACATTGGCAGGTCTTGAGAGCCAGGGCGCCACGACATCTTCACCCACTGACTTTCGGTGCAGGGGTGTGATTTCATCCAACCAGTAAAAGGCCGGCTCAAAGAAGAATTCGCCGGCTACCGTCATGGTCAGGTGCGACAAAATGATTCCATGTTGTTCAATCAAGGCGCGCTGGCTCTCGAAATACGCGTCACTGGCGGCGACGACGCGCGCTGCCTCGCTCATCGGAAATACGGAATGGATGGGCACCCATCGCTGCCCCTCTGCGCCCAACATGCCACGCACCGGATTAAAGGGTTTAGATCGCATGACCCGGGCAGCGGCATTTGAGATTTCGATACCGTACTTACTGCCAATGGCACGCAGTGCCTCCATGTTGTGATTCAGGTCTTCCAGACTTCGACCTTCAACCACCAGGTGTAGAGAACAGGCATGGTCTGCAAGATAGTTTTCACCGGCAGCGACGACACTGACCACGTCTTTGATGCCCTGCGCCCAGCCTTTGGCCGCTTTGGCAACATTTCCAATGATCTTCACCCCGTCAGCCAACTTGTTGACACTCGCCGAGTTGAGTGCTTTTGACCGGTCAATTCCAAAGCTGGTGGCAACCGCATACAAACGGCTCATTTCAGTTTGAGCCAGCACCATCGACGTCATGTCCTTGAAACCGAAGCCGAGAAAATCCTGATCTTTGGCTTCTGGCACCAGCTTCAGCGTCGCGGCCAGTTTGAGACCGAAGGCCCCTGTATCCCCCAAAAACATACCCGTGATGTCAGGGCCTGCATAGCGCGTAAAGGGTTTTGTATTGGTACGTCCGCCCGAGCCCGTCGTAACGGTTTCGCCATTGGCCAGCAAGACGGTAACGCCCAACACATTGTTGGCAACCGTGCCATGAATACCCGAGCCGAAAAATGCGCTATTTTGAGACAGGGCGCCGCCAACTGTGGCATTGATGCCCGACAAGGGTCCCCAGTAGCCTGTGTTGACGCCTGTGCCCTCCAGGGCCTTGTGGACTTGAGCCCAGGTGCAACCCGCTTCCACCGTGATGTAGCTGTCGGCCACATTGACCTCCAGCACCTTGTTTAGTTTGCGTGTGTCAATAACGATTGATTGCGCACTTTGCGGTATGTAGCCTTTTGTGTAGGACATACCACCACCGCGTGGGACGAGAGAGATTTTGTGGCGCGCAGCTACTTTGACAGCCTCTGCGGCTTGTTGTCGCGACTCAGGCACCACCACGGCCAATGGGGCGATTCCAGGCTGCCAAAAAATGTCATTGGCGTAGTAGTCCCGGGTGGCGCTGTCGTCGAAAACAACTGCGGCACCTGCTGCCGATTTCAGTTCAATTAAAAAAGTGTCGCTGCTCATTTAGGAGGTCCTCACAAATTGAAACGGTATATATCTTTGGGAAATGGTGGGCGGAAAATCAACTCAGTGGCCAGAAACAACCAAGTCGTCCGCGGGGTTGAAGTCATAGCCTGTGGCATGGCGTTTGACGTAACCCCCATGTGGCGCCCCAAAGTGAGCGGGTAAAAGCAGCGCCTTGCGATCACTGCAATAGTCCAATACGGCACGCCGAGTGAGACGGGCCTGATCTGCCGATTCGCAAAAACGGCTATTCCAATCAGGCCGGTAAACCTGCATCGGCTGGTGCAGACTGTCGCCCGGAAAGACGGCTGCCTCGCGCTCAGACTCCAGCTTCAGCATGCCGTGACCTTCGGTGTGGCCAGGGGCATCTTCGAAAAACAAGCCAGGCAAAATTTGTGCCCCATCTTCCACAAAATCAACCATACCCGCTGCCACGATGGGCAGCACGCTGTCGGCAATCACCGCCATGTTTTCCGGCAGTTTGGTACCACCCCCGGTGGGCGACTGCCAGTGCTCAAACTCACGCCGTGAAAAGATATAACGCGCGTTGGGAAACGTGGGCACCCACTGGTTGTTCACCAGACGCGTGTTCCATCCAACATGGTCGACATGCAAGTGCGTACAAATCACCATCGTCACATCTTCCGGACGAACACCTTCCGCCAGCAAGTTGTCAAGATAGGGGAGGTTAAGCTGGTGAAAGCGTTGAAAGATGGGAAGTGCGCGCGACTTGTCATTGCCGCAACCCGTGTCAACCAAGATGACATGATGGTCTTTGCGGATCATCCACGAGTGCATGCTCGACATGACCTTGCCGCTTTCAGCATGCCAGAACCGTGGAGCAGACAAGAGTTTGTTCTGCTGAAAAATATGGTCATCAAAATCAGGAAAAAGAAACTCCGGAAAGAAACCAGGCGTCAGCATTTCCTCAATACGTGTCACGTAATGCGAGCCAACTTTAAATGTGCTCATTTGAGAACTTTCTTCCAAATCAAGTAAAGACAAGGTCCAGTTAAAAATCCCCACATTGTGGATTTTTAAAAATCTGTTATTGATTGCATTATTTGACTTTAAAAAAACGCTTTTTACAGGGTTTTCCCTTGATGAGCCACAATGTGGATTGAATGTATGATTTCACATGATGAACACAGCCTCAGGACCCGTATCTTTGTCCAGCAGTGACGATCCGCAAGCTCCCCCAAGAACGGGCACACAGAGTATTGAGCGGGTAGTCGCCATGATCCGTGTGGTGGCATCTCGGGGACGCAGTGGCATGCGTATTGGAGAGGTTGTCTCGACCTCCGGTCTGCCGCAGTCCACTTGTTTTCGTATGCTTCAGCGTATGGAACTTGAGGGCTTGGTCAATCGTGATCCGCATACCCGCAAATACTACCTGGGTCCTTTACTTTACGAACTGGGCTTGCTTGCACGGCCACGCTACAGGCTCAGCGAGTTGTGCGACTCTTCGTTACATCACTTGGCGGATGTCACGCACGACACCATCTATCTGAGTGAACGCAGCAATATGGAGGCGGTCTGTACCAACCGTGCCTTGGGTGATTTCCCCATCAAAGCACTACCCCTTGACATTGGTATCAGACGCCCTCTCGGGGTGGGGGCCGGTGGGTTGGCCATACTGTGCGCCATGCCTGAAACCGAAGCCCATGCCATCATCCAAAATAACGCCCACCGTTACCTGAAGTTTGCAACGTTCAGCGTAGATTTTCTTCGCCAAGCTGTCGACCAGGGGCGCGTACAAGGCTACTCCTTTCTTGACAGCGCCGTGACACCAGGAACAGCTGCAATAGGTGTTGCATTCCCGCAGGGAAATCCAGTTGCAGCCATCAGTGTTTCTGCTTTGTCGGGGCGGCTTGAGCAACCCCGCCGTGAAGAGATTGCCCAAGAACTGCACCGCCAGTTGCGCAAAATTTCCGACAAGATTACGGCGCTTACTGCTCTTCCTTCTGAAAGATAGGCCAATCTAGGCTAAATAGGCGTCAAGTACACCGCCATCAGCCCGCAGTTCGGGAACCGTTCCCTGGCCCACAATCGAGCCGCGCTTCATCAAATAGGCGTAATCACAGACTGAAAGTGCAATTTCAGCATTTTGCTCTACCAGCAGAATGGACTGGCCTTGCTTGTGCAACGTGACAATTGCCTGAAATACCAGATCGATGATCGAGGGAGCCAAGCCCATGGAGGGTTCATCAAGCACCAGCATGCTTGGCTCAGTCAAAAGGGCACGGCCAATGGCCAACATTTGTTGTTCGCCGCCACTCATCAGCCCTGCCAATTGCGTGCGACGCTCTTTGAGACGAGGAAACAAATCATACACACGCGCTAGCAGTTCCTGCTCAACACCGCGGCCTGCATAAGAGCTGAGTTTTAGGTTTTCCTCAACGGTCAGAGGCGCGACAATCATGCGCCCTTCAGGCACCAAGGCAAGACCGCGACGCACGACAAGATGGAGTGGAAGGGCCGATATCTCCTCCCCTCCAAGTTTGATGGACCCGCGTACCGGTCGGTGTAGCCCCGCTATGCTACGCAAGGTCGTTGACTTGCCAGCCCCATTGGCACCAAGAATGGCAACCATGCGGCCTTTGCCCACTTCAAAAGTGAGGTCACGCACCGCGTGGATGGCGCCGTAACTAGCGCAGAGTCCGGATACGCTCAGCATCGGCGGTCTTTCCAAAATAAGCAGCCTGCACATCCGGATGGGCAATGCAATCGGCTGGAGTGCCATCGGCCAGAAAACGTCCGAAATTCATAACAGTTACATGGTCGCAAAAATCTTTGACCAGTTGCACATTGTGTTCAACGATCAGCACCGTCAAGCCGCCATCGCGAAGGCTATGCACAAGCTTACCGATCACTTGGGATTCCTGTGCGTTCATTCCTGCAGTTGGCTCATCTAGCAGGAGTAGTCGCGGACTTGTCCCAAGGGCGCGGGCGATTTCAACCCGCCGCTGCTCACCATAGGACAAGGTCTCGGCCAGCAAATGGGCGCGATGGGCCAGTTGCACGCTTGCCAGCAAATCGAATGCATGTGCCTCTACAGCCTTGCGGGCTGCACGGGCCTTGGGTAGCCCTAGAAAGGAAGCCCACAGGGACGTGCCGCGCCGGACATAGCAACCCGCCATAACTTGCTCTAAAACGGTCATGCCACTGAACAGCCGCACATTTTGATAAGTGCGCGCAATGCCCTGCTCTGCGATGACATGGGCTGGGCTGCGCTGGATTTCTAAACCCGCAAAACGGATACTGCCGGAGTCGGAGGGCAGCAATCCGCTAATGAGATTGACCAGCGTGGTCTTGCCTGCGCCATTCGGGCCCATCAGGCCGGCAACGCTACCAGTCTGAACCGTCATCGACAATTCAGACACTGCGGCTACACCGCCAAAATGCTTACTTAGCGTGCCTACGTCCAGTAGCGGTTGGGAAATCCCAGTTTCAGAAGCAAGCGTCACGATGCATCTCCGCCTGTAGAGGCTGGCATAGGGCTAGCCACTTTAGTTGCGGCTTGCCCAGAATTGCTTCGTAGGCGAATAGCCCGCGGATCAACAAGTCCTCGGGGCAGGAAGATCATGATCAACAAAAGCACTATGCCATTCGCTACATCCTGAAACTCTGGAATGATCGCCTGGGCGATGACAGGTAGCGCAGTGAAAAGGGCCGCACCGATGATTACACCGGTCCAATGATAAGAACCGCCCAACACCACACCAGCAATCATGGTGAAAGCAATATTCACAAAATAGGTGTCGGGGGAAATGAATTGCAGCACGCCGGCCAGCAGCATGCCGCCTAGGCCGCCAACCGCCCCAGAGATCACAAAGGCGATGGTCTGAATTTTTCGCGGTGAGATGCCAAGGCTTGAAGCAACTGCAGTGTCCTCGCGTACCGACTGTGCAGCAATTCCATACCAGGATACCGAGAGTCTCCAGAACACAAGGGCGCCAAAGGCCAGCAGCAACCCCAACATTCCGAGCGACACATTTAGAGGCACGCTCATGCCATTCACACCACCTGTGGCGTTCGGCATATTAATGACGACAACACGGGTGATCAGAATCAGGGCGAGGCTGGCCAGTGCCATCCAGTGACTTTCTAGACGCAGGAAAATAAGCGCCACTACATAGCTCAGTATTGCGCCAGCGGCTGCGGCAGCAGGCAGGGCCAGCATTGGATCGATACCCGTTGCCATCACCATCCGCGCACCGAGAAACCCCCCGAATGCGGCGTAGGTAACGGTCGCAAAACTAAGGATACCTGCCGACAGGACGGCGTAGGTACTCAGCGCTAAAAATGAATTGACTATCGCAAAGGAGAGCGTACTTCTGTATGTCGCCCAAAAATCCTGAAGAGCCTGCATTGCGTTCAGGCCCGCGAGAAGTTCAGACTACCAAACAGACCACGTGGACGCAGCAGCAGGAAGCCCAGCAGCAACGCATAAGTGATTCCATCACGCAGGCCAGAGGACAGGTACTGAGCGGTCATCACCTCAAGCACGCCGAGCGCAACCCCGGCTACCGCCGTACCGCGTACGTCATCGTAGCCACCAACAACCACAGCGGCAAATCCCTTGAGCATCAGTCCCTCGCCCAGCATGAATGAGACATTTTGCGTGGTGATACCACCAAGAACGCCCGCCAAACCAGAGGTAGCCCCTGCGATAAACGCAGTGATCACGACCACGTGACGGGGATTGACGCCACCCAGCGAGGCCGCAGTTTGATCCCAACCCACTGCGCGCATCGCTGCACCAAAGCGACTATGACGAATCAGCACGTGAAGAGCCACAGTCACAGCCACCATGGCGGCTATCGTAATAATCTGCATGACTGGCAAGGGGATAGAGCCAAGGTGGTACATCGTTGAGGGATAAGTACCACGCGGGAAGCTCAAACTATTATGGCCCGTGGCAGTGCCTGCCAAACTGTCGAGAATGATCCAGCACGCAATGCTTGTGATCAATGCCCCCAGCATGTCCTTGCCGCGTTTACGCAAGGGCTGAAATGCAATCTGGTCGACAAGCAACGCGATCACACCAGCCGCCACAACACCCGTCAAGACTGCCGGAATAAATGGAAGCTTGTACTGTTCGGCAGCTGCTAGGGCAACAATGGCCGCCCAACTGGCATAGGTCCCTTGGGCGGCATTCAGTATGCCAAGTGTTGCAAATACGATTCCAAATCCGAGCCCAAACAGGGCGTAAAGGGACCCTAGTGCAACACCGTTTATCAATTGCTCAAAGAAAAGTTCCATGGCGAAAACCAGTTATTTTGGCGCGGTCCAGGGCACGAGCTTGCCATCGGCAGACCAGTTCACAACAATCGTTCCAGTGGTTTGGGCTTGGCCGTCTTTCATGAATTGGCCACCATAAACCTGGTAATCAATCTTTTCCACCTTTTCAAGTGCTGCGGAGAGCGATTCGCGGGTGGGAGTTCCAGAGATTGACTTCAAACCCTGCGCAATAAACCAGACCATCTGATAACCCTGTGCCGAGTAGATGTCAGGAGAGACGTTGAACTTTGCCTTGTAGGCTGCCACGAAGGCCTTAGCTTCGGCAGAAACACCAATTGTGTCCGAGAAGCTGACAGGGAATGGCACACCAACAACCGTTGAACCCATTTTCTTAAAAATTGCTTCTGGTGAAAGAACGTCGTTCCCAACGATGGTCTTCGTGTAGCCACGATCGCGCAACGCAGTAATGACACCTGCAGCGGCCTGTTGGGTTGCATAGACCAGGATGAAGTCTGGCTTCAACCCCATAGCCTGGGTCGCAGCTGCTGTGAAATCGGTATCTTTAGTGAGCACGCTCACGACACCAGAGGTTGCAACGCCCTTGGCTTCCAGGGCTTTTTGCGTTGGCAACATGCGGCCCTTGAATGCGTCATTGTCGGCGGCGAGAATGTACGCAGCCGTCTTGGGTTTGATCGCATCGGAGACCATGAGTGCTGCGGCAGTATCTTTTGGTCCAGGCAATATGGTCATGCTATAGATCGACGGCGGCTGAGGCAGACCGGCAGCAGTGGCACCGTAAATCACCAGAGGGATCTTGGCGGCAAGCACGACTGGCTTTAATGAACCGGCAACTGGGGACAGGATGCAGCAGGCTGTCGCGATGATCGAGCGGTCAGCAATAAACTGGTTCATAGCCTGGATGGAGCGAGCCGCATCGCTTCCAGACTCTTTGGGCTCCAGTACTATTGAAGAAGCACCAATGTATTTAGCAGCCTTAACATCTTGAACGGCCAATTGTGCCCCGGCCCAGAAGGATTGCCCGGCCTGAGCGATTGGACCGGTGTTCTCTGTGATGAAGCCGATCTTGTACTCGCCTGGAGTCAAGCCTTGCGCAAATGCTTGCGAGGCCGGCATGGTGATTGAGACCAGGGCTGCGAAAACGCAAGATCCAATTCGTCCTGAAATGCGCATGATTTTCTCCGTTGGTTAATGCTTTTTATTATTCGCCGTTAGACATTTTCAGAGGGTAGGGTTTTCCCTCTTTGCGCCACATTGTGGAGCCTATTCGTTTGTCTCTCACAACTGGAATTGCAGATATTTAGCTAAATGCCAACGAACTTAGCACGTGATTTGTAGAGCGTGGCAGACGTCCTCCGGTTTCGAGCAGCGCCACCAGGGCCATAAAAAACCAGTCGACGCGTTCTCGAGTAAGTCGTTGATTCTTAACACTCAATCGGACCGAGAGCCCTAATGAAGACCTACCGACTGTTTTATGATGGTGTCATCAAGCAAACGCAAGAGGTCGTGCGACCGCCTTCTGTAGTCTGGGCAAGACCTGCCCCTAAGGATCGAAATGGATTTGGATGTTGTTGAATGGGTCGGCACACGCGTGTCGATGTCACTCGGAAGTGCAACGGCGGTGGTTCAGTTCTTCAATCCGCCACATGGGTACATGGACGAAGCGATGGAGACAGAGCTGGCTCAGGTTCTGGACCGTCTGGCGCATTGGCCGCAAGGCCGAGTCGTGATCCTGACGGGCCGAGACCCTGGCGTTTTCATTCGCCATTACGACGTAGCGGTACTGCACAAGCGTGCGCAATTTTTTCAGGCGAAGGGGAAGAAGTTCTCCATGGATCGCCCGGTTCCCAATGGCGGCATCCACGATTGCCTTGAGCGCATCGACAAGAGCCCCTTGATATTCATTGCAGCCATCAACGGTGTGGCGATGGGAGGTGGTTTTGAATTGGCACTGGGTTGCGATATTCGAGTGGTTCAGGAGGGCGAGTACCAGCTCGGTCTGCCAGAACTCAACCTAGGCCTGCTGCCTGGTGCTGGTGGTACGCAGGCCTTTGCCGAGTTGCTGGGCACCAGCAGATCCTTGTTCTATCTGTTGACGGCTAAGGTGTTCAATCCACAGGAAATTTTTGCGCTGGGTATCGCGTCGGCTTGTGTCGTGGATGTGCTTCACTATGCACAGAACTTGGCCCAAGGGATTGAGGCGACCCCCGCCCGCGCCTGTGCGAATATCAAACAACTGGTGCGAAACGCGGGTCGCTGGAGTAAGGCGGATGGGTTGGCCGCAGAACGGACTTTGTTCTGCGATTGCATGGTCGACCCCCAGGCCCTGCCACTCATCGAGGCTGTCGCCCTAGGCCAACGCACCATCGCTGATCCGTTGCGCCCGCCACTGCGCGAAGGATCGGCATGACGCGCATGACTGCCTCGGCCAACGCAGGAGTTACGGTAAGGCCTAAGAGGCCACCCGCTGCAAAGAAGCAAGTGCCAATTGCACCCGGCGCGGCAAATGGGATTACGCCAGATCGCAAAGCCGAACTCATCGACAAAGCTGCGCGACTCTTTGGTGAGCGCGGGTATGGCAACACCTCCATGAGAGACATTGCAGCAGCCTTTGGGATTCTCCACGGCTCGCTGTACCACCACTTTGGCTCCAAGGAGGAGTTGTTTATCACGGTGTATGCCTCCGGTGTTGACGCCTTCATTGCTGATGTCCAGGCAGCTATTACCCCCCTGACTGACCCTTGGGACCGGCTCGAGGCGGCATGTGTGGCGCACTTGGAGGCGCTTCTGACCCGAGACAGTCCGGCGGCAACGGTGTTGGCAGACTGGTCGTCGGCCTACACCGAAACGATGCGCGTTGCCCTTGTGCGGGAACGAGATCGTTATGAGCGGGTGTTCGGAGAGTTGACTGATGCCGTTGAGCTGCCTCCCGGCATCAAGCGCCGATATTTCAGGCTAGGGCTTCTTGGGGCACTCAATGGTGCGCTTAATTGGTATCAGCCCGGCAGAGATTCACCTGCAGCGGTCGCTCGACAACTGTTTGCGCTATTTCATTCGCCCCGTCCATAGGCAGCAACGTTGCAACAGACCAGCCAATGTTGTTTCAAGATCCTTGATCTCTAAAGTTACCGACTATTTAAATGGACAAGCCCCCATTCCTTAGCATCCGTGACATCGGCAGCATGCACCTAGGAGGAAGAGAGGCCGTTATTGACGGACTTGCGGAACGCCAAGTGCTCTATTCGCCGGGAAACCCTGCGGTCACGGTAAACCCTAACGGAGCGTTTGAAGTCGAACAGATGTACGTGCAATACGTCCGGTTAGCTAACCCTAAAGCGCGCCATCCACTCTTGCTGATGCACGGCGGCGGACTGTGTGGCGTAACGTATGAAACCAAGCCGGATGGGCAACCCGGATGGCAAAGCTGGTTTCTCCACGCGGGGCACGATGTCTATGTTGCGGACGCCGTAGAGCGCGGTCGGGCTTCTTGGGCTCGCTCGCCCGAAATCTTTCAAGGCGAGCCACACTTCCGCACGAAGGCCGAAGCCTGGGAGCTGTTTCGCATAGGAGCGGACGGATCCTGGCGCGGTAGTAGCGCTGCAAGCTCAGCCCATCCGGGAACGCTTTTCCCTGTGACGGCATTTGATCAGTTCATGAAACAGGCCACCCCGCGGTGGACTACAACGGACGCCGCTACTCAGGCGGCTTACAACACACTGGTCGCTGACCATGGGCCGTTTGTCATCATTACGCATAGCCAGGGCGGTAACTTCGCGTTCAGGATGGCGGCGGCCTACCCGGATAAGGTTGCGGCTATCGTGGCTGTGGAGCCTTCGGGATTCCCGGTCCCGAGCCAAGAGTCGATCGCGGCCATCCGGCACATCCCACATCTATTCGTTTGGGGTGATCACATGGCCTCCAGTGCCAGTTGGCAACGCATTAGGCCGGGGCTAGATCAGTACAGCAACGCCTTGCGGTCTCAGGCGGTGACGGTTGACGAGATGGACCTGCCGGCGATGGGGATTGCCGGGAACTCGCACATGCTGATGATGGACACCAACTCCAATCGGGTGGCCAGCTTGATTCAGCAATGGCTTGCAGGCAAGGGGCTGATGAACTGCTGAAACCGCAGGCATGGGCCCTTTATCAATTTCAGACTCAAAAAAAAGAGGCCCATTGGGCCTCTTTGATCAAACCATCACCGGAATTTACTGGTCAAGTTTGACGTTGGCAGTGCGGATGTAGTTACCCCAGCGGTCGTATTCGTTGTTATAGAAGGCCTGGTAGGTTTTCTGATCCATCCGGTCGATGACCATGGTCATCTTGCGCATGGTTTCAGCCACACCCGGTTCAGCCAGCGTGGCCTCTATGGCCTGATGCAACTTGGCCAATACGTCGGCCGGTACCCCAGCAGGGGCCAGGAAACCGAGCCAAGGCCCCATGTCGATGGCAACGCCTTTTTCGCGCATGGTCGGCACCTCCTTGAAATCAGCCAACCGCTCCTTGGCGGCAACCACCAACATACGAACCGTGCCAGCGCGAGCGTGTTGTTCGGCCACCGGAATAGGGCAAATTGCGCAGGTAATCTGGTTGGCAAGTTGTGCCTGAATCAAAGGTGCAGTACCGTTATAGGGCACATGCAACAGATCAATCTTGGCCACCTGTTTAAGAGCCTCCATGGTGATCTGACCTGAACTGCCCTGCCCCCAAGAGCCAAAGCTGAGCGGCTGTTTGGCCTCGCGCGCTTGTTGCAGAAACTGCTCAAATGTCGTCGCAGGATTTGAAGCATGAACGGTCAGTGCCAAAGGGGTGAAGCCGATAGGCGCCACTGCAACAAAATCCTTCTTCGAGTCATAGGGCGACTGCTTGAGGATATGCGGTGCGATCGAGTGAGAGTCGGCTGCACCGTAAACCAATGTGTAGCCATCAGCGGGACTGCGCGCGGCGACAGAGCTGCCAATGGTCCCAATAGCGCCAGGCCTATTTTCGACAACTACTGCCTGTCCCAGGCGCGCTGAAAGGCTTGGAAGCATGGCTCGGACCAAAACATCACCGCCGCCACCAGCTGCCCACGGCATGATGATCTTGATGGGGCGATTAGGGAACGACCCGGACTGGGCCATCGTGGCAAGTGGCAAGCTGCCCAAGGCAGTTGCTGCGGCGGCACCGAGGACGTGACGGCGGGAAATACGGCTGTTTTGCATAGAAGTCTCCATTTAGTTAACTGACGGTTGAAACAAAATTAGCGAAGCAAATTCTCGAGAAGCAGGGCCATACCCTGACCGGCACCAATGCACATGGTGACGACGGCATAACGGCCCTTGGTGTCCTGCAGGTGATGCATGGCAGTCATGGTCATGCGCAAACCGGTCGCACCGGGCGGATGACCAATGGAGATGCCGCCACCATACAGATTGGTTCGATCACGGGGCAGCCCGAGTTCCCTCTCAGCATGGAGGTTCACCACGGCGAACGCCTCATTCACCTCAAAATAGTCAATGTCGCCCACGGTCATTCCGGTCCGTGCCAAAAGTTTTCGAACCGCTGGCACGGGACCGATGCCCATCAAATTGGGGTCTACTCCGATCGTGGCCCAGTCCACAACCCGAGCTTGTGCCTGCAAATTGCGCCCTTGAGCAGCTTCGCTATCGGCCACCACGATGAACGCCGCTCCGTCGGTCACCCCACTGGCGTTACCAGGTGTCACCGTGCCGTCGGTCGCAAATGATGGGCGCAACTGCCGCAGACGCTCCAGTGTCATGTCCGGTCGTGGGAACTCGTCTAGGCTCATCAAGCGTCGAGCGCGTCCACTAGCAACTTCGATCGGGGCAATCTGCCGTGACAGAAAGCCTGACTCAAAGGCCTGCTTAGCCCTTTGCTGACTCATGAGGGCCCATTCGTCCATCGCCTCCCGTTGGTAGCCGTAAAGGCGGGCGATGCTCTCCGCGGTCTGTCCCATGTACTCCTTGGAGAAGGGATCACGGTAGGTGTTTTCCAGCAGATCCTGGAGGTTTTGATCGCCCCTTTTGTGGCCCCAACGACCTGTTCGCAGTACAAAGGGGGCGCGGCTGTAATTTTCAGCACCACCGGCAAGTGCCATGGATGAATGCCCAGACAAAATCTGCTCAGCAGCCGAAACAATCGCTTGCAGCCCAGCGCCACATCCCCGGCTGACGGTTAATGCACTGACACTGTCGGGCAAGCCCATGGCCACTGAGACAACCCGGGCGCCAAACAGGCTGTCCGGATCTACGGGTACCGTATTGGCATAAACCAGATGGTCAATGTCTTCGCCCTGCAAACCGCTGCGTGTGAGGCAAGCCTTTGCGGCGTGGACCGCCAACTCTGTCAACGGCGTGTCACGAAAACTTCCACCAAAATCGCCAAACGGCGTACGCGCAGGCGCGCTGAGCACGATGTCTTTGTTCATGGGGTGATTTGTAGTTCTATGTTGGTGAGGTTGCAACTGAGTTCGGCTGGTGGTCAGCTCTCGGGCGAATTTTCAGGGTTCGACAATCGAATGCCTGTAGCCGCGGATCGGCGCCAGGCGCAAATATGCGATTTTTTTGTACCTTATTGGTCGCAGTTGAAGGTAACTGCTCAAAAAAGGCTACCCATGCTGGTGCCTTGTAGTAAGAGAGTTCACCCAGACAGAACCTCACCAGTTCCTGCGCTGTGAGCGCATTGGCCGCATAGCCGGCGGCAGGCACCACCACGGCAAGCACTTCTTCGTCGCGCATTTCATCAGCCACTGCCATCACAACAACCCGCGCGACTGCAGGGTGAGCAGCCAGTGCCGTCTCCACCTCGCCCGCCGAGATATTTTCGCCAGAGCGGCGGATCATGTCTTTGCGACGATCAACAAAGTAGAGCATCCCGCTGCTGTCCTGCGTCACGACATCCCCGGTATGAAACCATCCGCCTCGCCAGGCAGTCTGGGTGGCGTCCTGGTCATTCAGGTATCCGCTAAAGAACCCCTGACGCGGGTCATCGGCTTCAGCACAAACCAGTAGCTCCCCCGGCGTGTCAATCGAAACATTTTGGTCGTGGTCATCAACCACCCTGACCCGTAGGGGCGCGGCCGCTCGACCAAAGGCGCGTGTATGGGTCATGCGAGGCTCATGCTGATTGGTCAGAAATCGGCCTGTCTCTGTCATGCCCCACACTTCAACCAAAGGAAAGCCAAAACGCTTTTCAAATGCTGGGTGCAAGGTGGGGTCGCAGCCAGCGCCGAGTCCGAAACGGATTTGATGACTCGCCTCCCATGGTCCTAATTCCTGTTTGATCAAGGCCGGCGGCATGATGCCGAGGTAGTGAATTCCCGTAGCCCGAGACTTGACACAATCCTCCCACCAGGTGCTCACGTGGAAACGATCTGGCAGCACCAAACAGTTGTCTGTCAGACACATGGTGGCAATACTGGTCATGCCACAGTTCATGTGAAACACAGGCAGAGGGTTGAAGACCCGTTCACTGGCATGCCGAAGTGTCAGCAGCCCGCCTAGATCGCGGTACCAAGCGCCGGCCGTCAGGACATACTCGTTGGTGAGAATACAAGCCTTAGGTTGACCTGAGGTGCCGGATGTGAAAAGTATCGCGGCCTCACGACTGAGTGGGCTGAGTGGATTCAAGGCCTCGAGGGCCGGCCTGGGAGCGGCGGTCAGCATTAGCTCCAGTTGCTCTAGGGCTATATTGGGCCGTTGCTTCAGCGCGTCGTCTGTCGCAATGGCTTGCGCGATGGCCTGATGCCGGTCATGCTTGGCTACGATGGCGTCCACCTCCGCAAGGCGCAAGGCGTGCCGAATTTCTGCGCCTCGGTGGTCAGGGTTGAGTGGAACAATAGAAACACCCAGACAATTCAGAGCGATGAAATGGAAGAAATGACGGGGATGATTGCCCACGGCCAGTGCGATGCGGTGCCCCACGCCCCAACCTCTTTCGCCATACAGCAACACCAACCGATCTATCTCTGTCCCGGCCTGCTCGAACGTCCACTCCCTTCCACCACTGATGACGGACTCAGCCAGAAAAGGAAGCCCTCCCGCTCTTTGACGCGCCGAATCAAACGCCTCATAGAGGGTCATGTGGGGCTGTGCAATACCTGTCACTTCAGCGCTGCAGCAAGGTGACAGCACAGGCTGCCTCATCGAAACCCATCACACCCCCGCCGTTTTCAGCCAAGCCAATGTCAGCATCCATGACCTGACGGGGACCGCATTCACCGCGAAGCTGACCCACCAATTCGTAAATCATCGACAGGCCGGTTGCCCCGACTGGATGTCCCTTTGAGACCAGGCCCCCAGATAGGTTGGTCGGAATGCGGCCGCCAAGCGCAGTGGCACCGCTGGCTACAAATGCTCCGCCTGAACCGATGTCGCAAAAACCGAGCATCTCCGCCTGGTAGATTTCACAAAATGATGTTGCGTCATGTACTTCGGCTACATCAAGGTCTTGCGGTGTTATGCCCGCTGCTGCATAGGCACGCTTGGCAGCCAGCTGAGAGAGTCCTGGTTCATCGAGGCGACGATATTTACCGCCTGTCAATATGCTCGCGCGTACCCGAATTGCACGCTCTCGGACCGCTGCAGGCATCTCTTTGAGCGCACGCGCCGAACAAAGCAGCCCCGCCGCCGCGCCATCCCCAATCGGTGAACACATGGATCGCGTGAGTGGCCAACTTACCTCCCTGTCGTTCAAAACCTCTTGCTGTGTCACCTCAAACCGGTATTGCGCTTTGGGGTTTAGCGCGCCCATGGCATGGTTTTTTGATGCAGCAAAGGCAATCTGTTCACGCGTTGTACCAAAGGTTTTCATATGGTACGCCGCTTGCATTGCATAGGTGTCCATGAAGAGGGTTCCACCTGCCGCATTGGGCAAAAATGGTTTACCAGACCTTTCGCCAGCCTCCTGGTAGTAGGCCATCCACTCCTGGGGGTCAAGCTGATCGATACCCCCTTCAAAAATTTCTTGAGTTTTGCCCGGGTCTTCAGGGAAAAACGTCTTCTCGACCCCGATCGCCAGCGACAGATCGGCCTGCCCGGAGAGGATGTCTTTGTAGGCGCCATGCAATGCCATGGAGGCAGTGGCACATCCACCCTCGACGTTGATCATGGGTACGCGCTCAGGAAACAGTCCATCACGCACCAATGGCGTGAAGCAGACCTGACCACGAATATTGCGTTGTCCAAAGGTACCCATTCCGCAGTTGCCAAACCAGGCCTGCTCGATGCGCTCTCCACTGGAGAGTCCAGCATCGGCCAATACGTCAAGATAAGCTTGCCGAGTCAAGTCCTTGAAGCTTCTGTTGGCTTGCTTGCCAAACTGCGTGCAGGACACGCCAATCAAATAAACATCGTCCACTTTTGGTTCCCTTTAGACCGAGCTCGTACTAGGTTAGAAAAATGGGCAGCTGCGATGGTCCGCGCATAACCAGTGCATCTATCCAGTCCACTTTTCCGATACCACGACGGAGGTTCGGGTATCGGGCTACCAACTGGCCAAGGCAGACCTTGGCCTCAAGTCTTGCCAGCGGCGCGCCTAAGCAAAAGTGCACCCCCTGGCCGAAGGTCAAGTGCCGATTAGGCGAACGCCCCAAGTCCAACTGGTTGGGAAGCTCGAACCGTCGCGGGTCGCGATTGGCCGCGTTGATCATGGCAAAGACTCGATCGCCCTCATGCAGCGTTTTATCCCCCAATTGATGGTCACGTGCGACGACTCTGGCGATGCTGTTGCTGGGGCCGTCGTAGCGCAAAAATTCCTCGACCGCCAAGGTAATCAGACCAGGATCGCTTTTGAGCCGCTGCAACTGATCCGGATGGTCCAATAAAGCAACAACAGCACTGCCCAACAGATTGGTTGTGGTTTCATGTCCGCCAAAAAGGATCAGCATGCAGGTCGCAATCAATTCGTCTTCGTTCAACGACCCATGCTCATCACGGGCTGCAATCATCAGACTGATGACATCAGCACCAGGATGATTTCGCCGCTGCTGGATAATTTCCTTGAAATAGGCAGCCATATGATCAGCACCATCGCGCGCCTTGCGGTACTTGTCCCCTCCCCCTTTGGCAGTTCCGATGAAGAGCCTGAGATCATCTGACCAGACCTTGATTCTTTCAAAGTCCACGCGCGGCACGCCCAGCATGTCCAAGATCACGTAGGCGGGCACCAAGACCGCAACCTCCTTCATGAAGTCCATCTCAGCGCGGTCATCACACTGTTGGAAGATGTGGTCAACCGTCTGAACTATCTGTGCCTCGAGCGCCGCAATCATCGCTGGCGTAAATACCGAATTGAGTAGCTTGCGCAGGCGGGTATGTTCGGGCGGCGCCTTGAAAACCAGCCAGAGATTGAGATACCGCATCACCCCAGAAAGGATATCCCGACGTTCGTCCTTCAGAGACTCATAAAACGGCCGCAGCCGATCTGAGGACATGTTCGTCGACATCGCCACTTGGCGTACATCGTCGTATCGCGTAATCACCCAACTGCGCAGCGGCTCGCTCCAATGCACGGGGTCGTACGCTTGAAGCGCCTGATAAATAGGAAACGGATTACACCTGATCGCGTCATCCGCTGGATCGTAGACAGGCATGGCGTGTGATTCATTCATATATCAAGTACCAGACAGGCCGTCAGAGCGCGCGAACAACAAGGCGTGAAGGCGTCGTTTCGCATTTGCTCCTCCGGCAACATGAATTGATCACGGTGATCTGGCAACCCGTCAAGCACCGTGGTCAGGCAAGACCCGCAAAAGCCCTGCTCACAAGAGACAAGAATGTTCACGCCGACCGCCGCCAGGGCTTGAACCACGGTTTTTCCGGCAGGGACTTCGACTACCTGGCCGGTCGATTGAATTTTGACCATGAACGCCTGTTCGGCACTCGTTCGTTCAGGTGTTACAGAAGGCGCTGCAGAAAACAACTCTCTACGGATGCGCGCTGCTGGAATGCCGAAGGAATGTGCTGCGGCCGCAACGGCTTCCATAAACCCAAAGGGCCCGCAGATGTAGACCAAACTCCTCGCATCCGCCAGCGAGAAGATACTGCTGATCGGCGTTGGCGTTTCCTCATCGAATGACAGATGAAACTTGTCTGCGAATGAAGCACCGCTCAATTGCTCGAGAAAAGCGCAGGACGATCTGCGGCGCGAGTGATAGTGCAGGCGAAACGGCAGGCCGCGTGCATTCAATGCATTAGCCATACTGATTAATGGCGTTATTCCAATGCCTCCCGCTATCAAGACCACTGGGGCCTGCCCCGCTTCGAGAGGGAAATGGTTGGCTGGTCCTCGCGCAACAAGTAGGGCGCCCAGCTGAGCGTTTTCATGAAGCCAGACCGACCCGCCACGTCCTGCCGCATCGGCCAAGATGGCGATATGCCATGTTGCGCTGTCGGCTGGGCCACATAGCGAGTACTGCCGAGCGACCGGTTTACCGCTGAAGTCCTGCGTCGCCAGCGCAATATGGGCTCCTGGCGCCCAGGATGGCAGCACCCCATGATCCGGGCGCCCGAGTTCAATAAGAACGATGCCCTCGGCGACTGTTTGCCGGGACAGCACCCGTACCTCAAAGTTTGCCAGTGTTGAAAGTGCCGTGATCTGCACACGCTGATCGCAGCCCGCGAGCTGCATCTCGTCAGTGTCTAAATTTATTGTCCCAAACGTTTCAACCATACGCTCTAGCGTACCAGATCGACCAGAACCAAACAAGTGTTTGGTTATCATTATCGCCTAGGGTTTTCACTGACCATCATTGACGGAGCGCTGCTCTCTGAATGAAGTCTTTCGAGCGGTCATTGAGGATCAGGCCCGGGCTGCTACCCGGTCCATCCACGCACCTTTGAGCAGCACTTTTCCAGATCGGCCGCTGCGCCCTGCATGGGCGAGTGCCTCATGTACTTTTTCGAGCGGATAGACGGCTTCGACCTCCATTTTGAGTTGGCCGGCTTGGACCATGGCGACGAGTTCTGGGTAGAGCGTTCGCGCCAAACTGCGGTTCTCGGCGTTGGCAAACCAATTGGCCAACCAGAAGCCCTGCACTCGAATATCCCGAAAGACCAAATCATGGGCAGGCACCTCACACGGTTGACCACTCAGCAATCCATAAACCACCAACAACGAGCTGTCTGCCAGACAATGTGCGAGGCTACTGGAGGACTGCCCTCCCACCGCATCCAGTGCCAATCGCGGCAACTCGCCTCCGGTGGCCTCAAGAACTTTATTGCGTAGCGCAGGTCCACTCAGGTCGGTGTCGACGATCCAAACCGAGTCGCGTGTATCGGGCTGGCCAATGGCGTCGATTCGACGCACGATATTAACGATCCTTAGTCCGAGACTCTGAGCCATCTGGCGCACGCACTGCCCCACCGCCGAATTGGCAGCGTTTTGGATAACCCAGTCGCCACTTTCCATCTTGCGCATATGCCTGAGAAAAATCCAGGCTGTGGCGGGATTTGCGGTCAGCATGGCGCATTGCAGAACATCGGCATTGACCGGAATGGACACCAAGAAACGGCGCGAGACAACGCGCTCGTCGACCCAGCAACCACCGGGAGCCATGGGCAGGACATGATCGCCAATAACCAGGTCTCGAACATCTGACGCCACTTCCAGCACCACCGCGACACCCTCGTGACCTGGCAAATAGGGCAGTGGCGGTTTCACGCCGTATCGTCCATCGACTTGTAAGAGATCCGCGGGATTGATTGTCATAGCCAGCATTCCAATGCGAACTTGACCGCTTTGGAGGGGTTCGCGAGCCACCTGACCTATTTGTACGCGTTCGGAAATAGGAAGTGCGGGGTCCGTAGACACCACCTGCGCGCATCGGGGCAGAGCATATTGGGAAGAATCTGTGACCATAGATATCAATGAGTTACATCGAACAGTGGGTTAACTAGTATCGCGCTTTTGCATTTTTCTTTCGTCTGCCTAAGGCCACCTTAGCGCCTCTAAAACACCTGCGCCGACAAATTCTGACTTGATGGGCTGCGTGCCATCCCTCATCCCTCATCACTCATCACTCAACTGCGTGCATGGCTGGTGGTGCTCAGCCTGCGTATTTGTTGCGCAGGTAGGCGAGGTAGGGTTCGGCTTCCAGCGCACGCCCGGTGGTCCGGGTCAACATCTCGTCACGCGTGAAGCGCCGGCCGTGTTGCCACACTTCATGTCGCAGCTTGTCAGCCAGCACAGCGTAGTCGCCGCGGGCGATGGCCGCATCCAGGCCAGCATCGCTGCGGCGCAGGCTGTCCATCAGTTGTGCGGCGGTCACGTTGCCGATGGTGTAAGACGGGAAGGACCCGACATAGCCGGTCGACCAGTGGATATCCTGCAGCACCCCCTGAGCATCGTTGGGCACCTCAATGCCCAGGTCGCGGCGAATGGTGTCGTTCCAGACACGGGGCAGGTCCGACACGTCGAGCGAGCCGTCCATCAGCGCACATTCCAGTTCCACACGCAGCATCACATGCAGGTCGTAGGTGAGCTCGTCGGCTTCGACACGAATTAGGCCGGGCTCGGTGTGGGTGACCGCGCGGTAGAAGGCCTCGGCATCGACATCACCCAGTTGCTCGGGGAAGTGGGACTGCAGGCCCGCAAAGTTCAGGCGCCAGAAATCGCGGCTGCGTACGATGTGGTTCTCCCACAGGCGCGACTGCGATTCGTGCATGCCGAAGCTGGTACCACCCACCGCATACAGTCCGATCAAGTCGGTGGCGAATACAGTGCGCGTGTAAGCCGGCGAGACGCCCTGCTCGTAAAGGGCGTGACCGGTCTCATGCGCTGTGCCAAACAGCGACGCGGGCAGGAAGTTGCGGTTGTAACGCGTGGTAATGCGCACATCCTCGCGCGTGAACGACACCTCGAACGGGTGCACCGTGCTGTCAAGCCGGCCACGCTGAAAGTCGTACCCCAGCCGCTCGGCCAACTGCCGGCCAAAAGCGCGTTGCCCGTCTTCGGGAAAGTCGCGAAACAGGAAGTCGCGCCGTGCCGGCGGCCGGGCCCGGGCTTTTTGCAGAATCGGCAGGATGCCAGCACGCAATTCGGCGAACAGACGCTTGAGGCTGACCGCGGTCTCGCCCGGCTCATACGCGGCCACCATCGCGTCATACGGGTGGCCGGTCCATCCTGCGCAGTCGGCGTGCTGGCGCGAGAGCGCCATGGTTTTCTTCAGGTGCGGTGCGAACAGCGAGAAGTCGCTGCGCGCGCGCGCCTCGATCCAGGCGGCCTGAGCCACGGTGCGCAAGGCAGCACGTTGCTGGGTCAGTGCGGCAGGCACGCGCCGGTGGTGCTCCACGGCCTGGCGAATCTGGCTCACCATCGCGTGGCGCAGGTCGTTTGGGGCGGCGTTCACCAGTGACGATTCGGCGGTGTCCAGCGCGCGTGCGGTGTCGGCATGCAGCAGCAGGTCGAGGGCCACCCGCGTCAGCGTGGCGATTTGCAAGCCGCGGCTGGCGGCGCCCCCGGCGGGCATCATGGTACGGGAATCCCACACCAACACCGAGGCGGCATTGAGCACATCGTTGATCGCGCCAATGCGTTCATCCAGCGAGGTAAAGGAGGTTGAGGCAGCGTTCATGGTGAGTAAGGGTTAAAGAGGGCTAGCCGACGCCACCGGTATGCAGGTGGCAAGCCGTATCGTGTCCTGCGGCGACCGGTGCCAGTATCGGCACCTCGGTGCGGCAGCGCGGCCCGGCATGGGGGCAGCGGGGATGGAAGTGGCAACCTGCGGGCGGATGCAACGCCGACGGAATCTCTCCTGCAATCGGCTTGAACACTTGTCGCCCAATGCCGACACGCGGCACACTTTCGAACAGGGCTTTGGTGTAGGGGTGGCTGGGCGCGGCGTACAACTCAGCCGTAGGCGC